>NZ_KB850128.1:398696-624252 GCF_000369665.1 Acinetobacter sp. CIP 51.11 | reverse complement strand
AGATTTGAAGATTTGAAGATTTGAAGATTTGAAGATTTGAAGATTTGAAGATTTGAAGATTTGAAGATTTGAAGATTTGAAGATAGTGTAAATCAATAAAACCTTAAAATAGGAGAAAGAAGATAAGCTTAGGCTTGCTCTTCTTTCTGACCATACATCCAAGTTGCAGCGATATATACACAAAAACCAGCTGCCATCAAAATACCTGTAACCATTGTTAGGATCTCCTTTATTTGATAGCTGCATTATGTAAAAGTTTTATGACAGTTATATGACAATCTGGTTTTTATTAAATTTAAAATAAATAATAAAATTCAAATACTTAATATAATATCAGAAAAATTATGCGTATTTTTAATCTGAAATATGACACTGAATATGACAACTTGCTGTCATATTTGACCCATTGAATAGCTAAAGTCCTTGCTCAGATTGCTTAAACTATAAACTTTCGGCCAATGCTCGCCCAAAATGCCCACAACCCGATTCTTTTGTCTTATAATTTAGCCCGCTAGCTATCAGCCCGCTCAAGAGATATTTGTATGACAACTATTATCAAGCAAGATGACTTGATCACATCAGTTAAAGATGCGCTTCAGTTCATTTCTTATTATCATCCACAAGACTTTATCCAAGCGATGAGCAGTGCGTATGATCGTGAAGAGAACAAAGCTGCTAAAGATGCGATCGCACAAATCTTAATTAACTCACGCATGTGTGCAGAAGGCCACCGCCCAATCTGTCAAGATACCGGTATCGTCAACGTATTTGTTGAAGTGGGCATGGACGTTAAATTCGATTTAACCATGAGCCTGGATGATGCAATCAATGAAGGCGTACGTCAGGGTTATTTAGAAAACTCGAACGTGCTTCGCGCATCAGTTCTGGCTGATCCTGCATTTGGTCGTAAGAACACCAAAGACAACACTCCTGCCGTGATTTACCACAAGCTTGTGCCTGGTAATAAAGTAGATATCACTGTGGCAGCCAAAGGTGGCGGTTCAGAAAACAAATCTAAACTAGCAATGTTAAACCCATCTGATTCAATCGTGGATTGGGTACTGAAAACTGTTCCAACCATGGGTGCAGGCTGGTGTCCACCAGGTATGCTGGGAATCGGGATCGGTGGTACTGCTGAAAAAGCCATGATGCTTGCCAAAGAAGCATTGATGGAAGAGATCAACATGGACGAATTGCTCCGTCGTGGTCCACAAAGCAAAATGGAAGAGCTTCGTATCGAAATCTTCGAAAAAGTAAATGCTTTAGGTATTGGTGCACAAGGTCTTGGTGGTTTAACCACTGTTCTAGACATTAAGATCAAGGATTACCCATGTCATGCTGCTGGTAAGCCAGTCGGTATGATTCCGAACTGTGCTGCAACTCGTCATGCACACTTCCAGTTAGATGGTACAGGTGTTGCACACATTCAAGCACCTAAACTTGAAGACTACCCTGCTGTGACTTGGGATTCTTCATCTTCTAAACGTGTTGACCTTGACACGATTACCCAAGAAGAAATGAACTCTTGGAAACCAGGCGATACGCTGCTTCTTAACGGTACAATTTACACTGGCCGTGATGCTGCGCACAAACGCATGGTCGACATGCTGAATAATGGTGAAGAACTTCCTGTTGACCTTAAAGGCAAGTTTATCTACTACGTCGGTCCAGTCGATCCAGTCGGTGATGAAGTAGTTGGTCCTGCAGGTCCAACAACGGCTACGCGTATGGATAAATTCACACGCCAAGTCCTTGAAGCAACTGGCATGTTCGGCATGATCGGTAAAGCGGACCGTGGTCCTGCTGCCGTTGAAGCAATTAAAGATAACCAGGCGACTTACCTTATGGCTGTCGGTGGTGCTGCTTACTTAGTATCTAAAGCCATCCGTGAAGCTGAAGTGGTTGCCTTTGCTGACCTAGGCATGGAAGCGATCTACAAGTTTGTGGTAAAAGATATGCCGGTATCTGTAGCAGTTGATGTGAATGGTACTTCTATTCACGCGACAGCACCTAAAATCTGGCAAGCAAAAATTGGCAAGATTCCAGTAGTTGACGCTGCTGCGGGCTAATATTTTTACTACAATAAAAAAGCACCCTGAATGGGTGCTTTTTTATGATGTTTGCTCAAAAAAATGTCCAAACTACCAGGTACGTGGATCCCAAAGTTTAAAAGGTGCTTTCAGCTGTACATCTAATGATGGATCATAAGCAGTCGGTTCAATTTTTTGGGCTTTTTTACGAATCTGGCCAGTTTCTTGATCTTGTGCCACGAAGTTAAAGCTGTCTGATTTTAGCTGAGTAAAAGCAATTTCATTCAGGCCAACTTTTTCCGGCATCAGCATGAGCGGCCCGGAAACACTCCGGCGTGTACTGATATTCTCTTCATCATATTTAATAAAATAAGACTGTCCTGCTTCGAGAGTAAAATCCAGATATTTAGGCTTCTGGAAATGCAGCGCACCTAATGGCCGGCTGGTACTCAAACGATACGTCCCTGCAGGCACCTCAATCCAATAATAATGATTATGCAATAAGCTTGGAATATGCTCTTGATTAATAAATAGGCTGGCAGCAACAATTTCCTGACGGTTCCATCTGGAATCGGGCCGGTATAAATACACGATGGCGGCTTCATCATGCTGCGGTTTCACCACCTGAAACTGGTTGCCTTGCTTTTGATTGACCCAACCGCCAATGGTGAACATACCAATACGATGCTGCTCGACAAAGCCCGGTTTTTTTTCAAGATCGATATTTTTTAAAGTGCTGAGTGGCTGTGTAGGCTCAACGACGGCTTTCTTACCATGACACCCCAGCAATGCCAAACTGCTGATGAGTACAATTGCGACTCCACGCATGCTTATCCCTCACTGCGTCTTTATTCTTTTGTATGCAAGTGCTTTGCGATTTGTTTTTTATAAGTTTTAGGCATCCACGCCTAGTGAATCAGATTAACACCGAGCTTTATTTTTGGAAATAAAAAACGTGCGAAAACACGGAGTTTTCGCACGTTTCGGACGAATAGCAATTAAGCGGATTTGCTATTCACGACCTTTAAATCTATTTTTGTCGCAGTCTCTTGCTGATCATGTGGCTGACGCTCGGCACGGTATTCCGGCTCTGCTTCACCTTTAATCACGGCTTCATTGATGACGACAGTGCCGACATCGCTACGGCTTGGCAAGTCATACATGGTTTCCAGCAATGAATTTTCTAGGATCGAACGTAGACCACGTGCACCTGTATTACGCTCAACTGCTTTCTTAGCCACTGCACGTAATGCCGATTCTTCAAAAACTAGATCCACATCTTCCATATCAAACAGATGTTGATACTGACGGGTCAAAGCGTTCTTCGGCTCAGTCAGAATCTGCATCAGTGCTTCTTCATCCAACTCGTCTAAAGTGGCAATCACTGGCAAACGACCAATAAATTCTGGAATCAAACCAAATTTTACCAGATCAGTTGCTTCAACTTGACGGAACAAGTCGGACAGTTTCTTGGTTTCATCTTTTTTACGCACTTCTGCAGTAAAGCCGATGCCACCTTTTTCCTGACGCTGCTGCACAATTTTCTCAAGTCCTGAGAATGCACCACCACAGATAAACAGGATGTTCGAGGTATCAATCTGAATGAATTCCTGCTGCGGATGCTTACGTCCACCTTGTGGCGGAATTGATGCAACCGTGCCTTCAATCATTTTCAATAATGCTTGCTGAACCCCTTCACCTGATACATCACGTGTAATGGATGGGTTTTCAGACTTGCGGGTAATCTTGTCGATCTCATCGATATAGATAATGCCCTTTTGCGCTTTTTCGACATCGTAATCTGCTTTTTGCAAAAGCTTCTGTACGATGTTTTCTACATCTTCACCCACATAACCGGCTTCGGTCAGTGTCGTTGCATCTGCCATGGCAAATGGAACATCAAGAAGACGTGCCAGCGTTTGTGCAAGCAAGGTTTTGCCCGAGCCTGTCGGACCAACCAACATAATATTACTTTTTGAAAGCTCGACTGAATCATCAGCTTTCTTGCCATTATTTTGCACTTTCAAGCGCTTGTAATGGTTATAAACCGCAACTGACAAGGTTTTTTTCGCGACGTCCTGACCAATCACATATTGATCCAAGGCCGCACGAATTTCATGCGGTTTCGGCAAAGGACGATTGGCCCAGTCATTGGTTTCCACCTGCTGACTGGTTTGAACCAAATCTAAGCATACGTCCACACATTCGTTACAAATGTATGCGTCCTCGCCTGCAATCAGCTTCCCGACTTCAGACTGCGTTTTACCGCAAAATGAACAATGCTTTTGTCCTTGAGGATGTTCGGACATATTTACTCCACTATCTCAATCTTTAAAACTTATGGACGTTTAGTTAAAACTTCGTCCACAAGACCGTATTCTTTCGCTTGCTGAGCAGTCATAAAGTTGTCACGGTCTGTATCACGTGCAACTTTCTCGTAATCCTGACCGCTGTGTTCAGCCATTAAACGGTTTAAACGTTCTTTAATAAACAGGATTTCACGTGCATGAATTTCAATATCTGAAGCCTGGCCACGGAAACCACCCAATGGCTGGTGAATCATGACACGGGCATTTTCAAGGCAATAACGCTTGCCTTTGGTACCGGCATTCAGCAGGAATGCACCCATTGATGCTGCCTGACCCATGCAGTACGTTACGACATCAGGTTTGATAAACTGCATGGTGTCATAAATCGCCATACCTGCAGTTACCGAACCGCCTGGTGAATTGATATATAGATGAATATCTTTATCTGGATTTTCCGCCTCTAAAAACAACATTTGCGCAACGATCAGGTTCGCCATGTTGTCTTCAACTTCGCCCGTCATAAAAATTACACGTTCACGCAAAAGGCGTGAATAAATATCAAAAGAACGCTCACCACGAGAGGATTGTTCTACCACCATTGGCACTAAAGCGTTTTCAATCGTTGGAACATACATACGTTTATTTATTCCTAAATTTTTTGTGACCTAACCCATAATCACAATATGAGGGATAATCACTGAAATTGCAAAAAATTCGCCAACAAATCCATTATATTTTTTGCATTAGTTTTGTGAAAAACAGAAATGCTTTTTTCAGGCATCAATATGAAAAAAAGGCGCATTAAGCGCCTTTTTTATCGAAAGCTAAATTAGCCTTGTTGACGAGCTTGCTGCTCTTTCAATAAGTCTTCATAGCTTACAGTCGCATCAGTTACTTTAGCAGAAGCCAAAATGTAATCAACAACTTGGTCTTCTAGTACAACTGCTTCGATTTGGGCACGTTGTTGCGCATCGTTTTTGAAGTATTCAATTACTTCGTTTGGATCTTCATAAGAAGAAGCCATGTCTTCGATGTACGCTTCAACGCGTGCAGCATCTACTTCAATTTTCGCATCAGCTAAAACACGGCTTACAAGTACGCCAAGTTTTACAGATTTTTCAGCTTGTTCTTTGAACAATTCGTCTGGAAGCATGCTTGAATCAAATGCTTTCGCACCTTGAGCACCAAACTGCTGTGTGAACTGCTGGATCATTTGTTGACGTTGACGGTCAATTTCTTGAGCAAGCATAGCAGCTGGAAGTTCAACTTCGTTTGCAGCTACAAGTGCATCGAAAGTCGCGCCTTTAACCTGGTTGCGAAGGCCATTCTTCACTTCACGTTCCATGTTTTTACGAACGTCAGCTTTTAACTTCTCAACGCCTTCTTCTTCAGATACACCGAAGATTTTCAGGAATTCAGCATCGATTTCTGGAAGTTTTTGCTTTTCAACAAGCTTCACAGTGATTTTGAATTGAGCTTGTTTACCAGCAAGGTTTTCAGCTTGGTAGTCTTCAGGGAAAGTTACATCAATCACTTTCTCTTCGCCTTTCTTCATACCAACGATACCGTCTTCGAAGCCAGGGATCATACGACCAGAACCAAGTACTAGTTTGAAGTCTTCTGCAGAACCGCCTTCAAATTTTTCGCCGTCGATTGAACCTTCAAAATCAAAAGTTACTTGCATGTCTTTTTTAGCCATGCCTTTTGTTTCAGCCCAAGCAGCACGTTGTTTTTGAAGATTTTCAATCATCTTCTCAACGTCTTTGTCATTTACTTCAGCTGCTTTACGCTCAACTTCCAAACCGTCGAATTTCACTTCGATTTCTGGATAAACTTCAACAGTCGCTGTATATACCAGCGCGTCGTCTTTCATTTCAGTTTTTTCGATGTTTGGCATGCCCACAGCATTGATTTTTTCTTGCTGGATCGCTTCGAAAACTGTGTCACGAATAATATCGTTTACTACTTCTTGGTAGATACCCGCGCCGTATTCACGACGAACTACGTTTACAGGCACTTTACCTGGACGGAAGCCGTTGATCTTCGCAGTTTTAGCAGTGCGCTTTAAACGAGCTTCAAATTGCTCATTAATACGGCTCGTCGGTACAGAAACATTTAAACGACGGGCAACGCCCGAAACCGCTTCAGAAGTTACTTGCATGGCTTCCTCTATATATTAGGTTATAACAGGTTTATAAAAATGTGCCACATTATATGACAACATTTAAGGATATACAAAAAATACGCGCGAGTTCCAGTTTTTAAGCCCTTTTTTCACTTGAATTGCCACCTTTCCAGATACCTAGTCAACCCAATTTAAATAGAGAAAATGTATATTTTTATTGCAAATGATAAATACTATCATTAATATCCAGTTTCTTATTTGAGCAACAATACTAATTTATTCTTCGGTTCGGGAATCTGGTCATGCATAGTTTTAGTCTTCGTCCACTTACATTGGCAATTCTTGGGGTTACAGCAACATCTACTTTTGCAGAGACTGTGAACGAGACAGCGACTCCTACAACAACACATCAAATGTCTACGATTGTGGTTTCAGCGGCGGGTTTTGAACAAGATATTAAAAATGCGCCTGCTTCAATTAGTGTAGTAACCGCAGAAGAATTAAAGAAAAAAGGTATTACCAGTATTGCAGATGCGCTCAGTGAAGTACCAGGTGTCGACGTACGAAATGGCCAAGGCAAAACTGGTGGTTTAAATATCCAAATGCGTGGTCTGAATCAATCTTACACTCTTATTTTGATCGATGGTCAGCGTCAGAATACTTCTGGTTCAATTGGTCCAAATGGTTTTGGTGAATTTAGTACAAGCTTTATGCCACCATTAGCTTCTATTGAACGTATTGAAGTCATTCGTGGTCCTATGTCTACCCTTTATGGTTCTGATGCCATGGGCGGTATCATTAATATTATTACCAAGAAAGTTGCATCAGAATGGAATGGTAACGTTTCTGTTGAACAGAATATTCAAGAAAATTCTGATATTGGTAATAACTGGAAAACCAGTGCAGTTGTTAATGGTCCAGTGATTCAAGATAAACTTGGTATACAAGTACGTGGCGAGTTTTTCCACCGCGATCAATCAGATCGACTTGTTACCCCCGCAAAAACTATTGATGAAGGTAGCCAAGGTCGTGACCCACGTACAGTAGAAGCAAATAATTATGCTGTGGGTACAAAACTTACGCTAAATGTAAATGATAATGTCTCTACTTGGGTAGACTTTGATCATGCTAAACAACGTTTTGATAATAGTGATGCCCGTTTAGGTGAACTTTACGAATTCAACCGTACGACAGGTTTACCATCAGGAATTGGTTCATATAAAGACGAGATCAAATTCTTAAGAGATCGTATTTCTGCAGGTGTAGATGCTGAGCTTAGCTTAGGTCAATGGAAAACATTTGCAAACTATGTTTCTTCTGAACAAGAAGGCCGTCGTCTTCCAAAAGGAAATGTACCTGAATACAATTATTATTCAGATGGTACACAAGATCGTATTTTAGAAAATAAAGACCTAACCGTTGATTCTCGTATTATTTCAACACTTGGCAACCATAAACTTACAGCTGGTGTTGAATATAAAGATGGTGAAACCATCGATAACTCAGCAGGTAATGGAGTTGCTTTTAAACAAGATTCTTGGTCTGTGTTCGCTGAGGATGAATGGAATCTAACGGATTCTCTTGCATTCACTTTCGGTGGTCGCTACGAAGACCATAGTGCTTTTGGTGGTCACTTTACACCTCGCGCATATTTAGTTTGGAACACCAATGATCAGTTGATTTTAAAAGGTGGTATAAGTACTGGCTATAAAGTTCCAACAGCGAATGACCTTCATAATGGAATCAATGGTTTTAGCTCACAAGGCCGAAACGTGACTTTGGGCAACCCAGATCTTAAGCCTGAAGAAACCACAAACTATGAACTTGGTTTCGTTTACGACAACTTGTCTAATTTCTCTTTAGCTACCACTGCGTTCTTTACTCAGTTTAAAGATATTATCATCAGTGATGCACGCGTCGTTGAAAACTGTTTATGGGCAGGTCGCCCAACAGGACAAGCACCTGCAAACAACTGCATGACTGTAGGCAGTTTTGATAATCAGCAAAACTTTAGCTTTAAAGGCAATGCAGGCGAAGCTGAAAGCTACGGTGTGGAACTTAGTGCTAAATATGAAATTTCTCCAAGCTTTGATGTAAAAGCAAACTATACTTGGTTAGAGTCTGAAATTACCGAAGGTGAAAATAAAGGTAATCCTATTGAAAATACACCTCGTCACGCTTTGAACTTCACAGGAACTTGGTATGTGAATGATAAGTTCACTACCTGGTTAGAAGCTGAATATAAATCTGACCGTGTACGTTTCATAGATCCTGATTTAAGCGATGTCAATGTAAGTCGTGAAATTGATGCTGTCGGCAATAAGTTAAAAGCCTATGAGCTATTTAATTTAGGTGCATCTTATAAAGTCAACAATCAAGTTACTGTTTCAGGTCGTGTGAATAACTTATTGAACAAAGACTTTGGCGACTATAAGTCATTTATTAATAGTGATAACGAAGTTGAAAATGCTTTCCTATATACTAAAACGACGAGTGGTTTAGCGGGTACTTATATTCCAGACCGTAACTACTGGCTATCTGTTTCATATGACTTCTAATATTTAAGTGAAAGTTATTTAAAACCCTGCCCTGGCAGGGTTTTTTATTATCGCTAGGTTAGTACTCCACGAAAAATCCCTAATTTATGTCCCTTTATAGACATCATTATTCTCAATAAAAATTTAATAATCAGATTAATTTTTCAATATTTATTAAAATCAAAAACTTAAGTAGATATTGTTATATCATTACATTTAAAAACTCATTTAATATTTTCTTAAAGATCATGAATTCCCATGATAAAAAGATAAAAATAAAAACAAGAATCATTATTATTCGCATACATTTTTAGCATTCATTTATTAGGTTTAACATGACCTTCATTAAAACACGTAAAAAAATCGTTTCCTCTGCAATTGTTTCATCTTTATCAATGGTAGCTGGATCTGCGATGGCAGAAGAACAGGTGATCCAGTTAGAGACTATTCATCAAGAGGTCAAAGCTGAACAAGCACCTAGCTTAAAAGTAGATCAATCTGCGAATAGCAAATTTGTTGCGCCTTTACTCAACACCCCCAAGTCAGTTTCAGTGATTTCAAAACAGCTGATTGCAGATACACAAGTGACGACTTTAGCTGATGCACTACGTACAGTTCCGGGGATTACCTTGGGCGCAGGTGAAGGTGGTAACCCAAACGGTGACCGTCCATTTATTCGCGGTTATAACTCTGAAAGTTCCATGTATGTGGACGGTGTTCGTAATTCCACTTCACAAAACCGTGAAATGTTTGCGGTAGAACAAGTTGAAGTGACCAAAGGTTCTGCTTCTGCCATGGGCGGTGCAGGCACCACTGGCGGTAGCATTAACATGATTTCTAAAGTCGCTAAAGCGGGCAATTTTCTAGAAGGTTCGGTCGCTGGCGGCACAGATAATTATCAACGTATTACTTTAGATGGCAACAAAGATTTTGGTAATGGTATTGCTGCACGTGTTGCAGTCATGGGGCATCAAAATGAAAAAGCAGGCCAGAAAGACGGTGCAGAATATAAACGTGCCGGGATTGCACCGAGTATTAGCTTTGGTCTGGACACCCCTACTCGCGGAACTTTAAGTTATTACTATCTAAAAACCGATGACACACCAGATTCAGGTATTCCTTATAACAACCCATTTGCGCTCACAAATGCAAATGTAGGATTGAATGGCAACGGCAAGCCAATTGATATTAAACAAGGTCAATACTATGGCTGGAAAGATCGTGACTTCCAGAAACAGGAAAATCAGTCAGGAATGCTTAAATTAGAACATGATCTGACGGACAACTTAACCATTAGCAATACGGCAGTGTATAACACGTCTAAAAATGATTACCTGTGGACTAACCCAGATGACTCAAGAGGCAATTTCTTACTGAATGACAATGTCTGGGCACGTGCCAACTCACGTGTAGCAGATACTGATGCTTTTACCGACCAACTTGCTTTAACCGGTAAATTTAATACAGGCATGCTTAAACATAGTTTTAACCTGGGTGCCGAATATTCAGATCAGGAAACTGATCGTACGCAATATATTATTAATGGCCTAAATGCGACAGGTAGCGCGTATGCTGCTTGTGGTGATGTCACCAATATTGCATCAGGTTGGTGTACTTCTGTACAGAACCCTAACCGTGCTCCATGGACAGGTACATTAAGTACCAATGGTGCTGACCGTTACAATATCGAGAGCAAATCAAAGTCTGTTTATTTCCTGGATAGTATTGAATTCACCCCTCAGTGGCTTTTAGATTTGGGCGTTCGTTGGGATGACTACTCAACTGAGCAAACCATGACTTATGGTGCACGAAATAATGCAGTTACTGGTGCAAACAATACACCGATTACAGCAAGTGCTGGCGATCAAGTGACGATTAAAAATGATAAAGATTTCATCAACTATCAAGCCGGTCTTACTTTTAAACCAGTTGAAAATGGCAGCATCTATGCAAGTTATGCGACTTCGTCTAATCCAGTCGGTGTAGATGGTGGCGATGGTTCTGAAGGGATTACAGCTGCAATCAATAATCTTAAACCTGAAGAAGTCCGCACCATGGAGTTAGGAACCAAATGGGATGTCTTGAATGACAAGCTCAACCTGACTGCAGCTATTTTCCGTACGGAAAAAACCAATACTCGTGCGACCGGAGATGATGGCACCACAAGTAATATTGGTGAAACTCGTGTCGATGGTATTGAGCTTGGTGTAAATGGCAACATCACGGATAAATGGGCTGTATCTGCGGGTTATACTTATTTGGACAGTGAGTTAGTTGATGGTGGTTATGAAAATATTGGCACTACAGCAGCTCCAATCTACATTTCCAATAGAAGTAATGGCAATCAGGTTCAAAACGTTGCGAAAAACAGTGCAACCCTTTGGACTACTTATGCAGTAACTTCTGCTTTAACTCTAGGTGCTGGTGCCGTCGCAATGGACAAAGTCTATGGTAATGCTACTAATACCAAATATGTTCCAGGCTATGTTCGCTATGATGCCATGGCGCGTTATAACGTGAATGAAAACGTTGATTTGCAATTAAACCTCAACAACCTGTCTGATGAACGTTACTTCACAAAAGCCTATTCATCTCATTATGCGACCGAAGCAGAAGGCCGTAGTGCAGTGTTAGCAGTCAACTTTAAATATTAATTCAATGCAACCGCATAGCCTCCTGATGGGGGCTATGTTATTTTTAAAATACGATTATTCAGGGGTTTCCAGTGCTGCATCATATTCCAAATGTACTGAGCAAAGAACAGGTGCAATATTTCCGTGAGGAGATGAATAAGATTGAGTGGGTTAATGGCAAGGTCACTGCTGGCACACTCTCTGCCACCGTGAAACAGAATCAGCAATTACCTGAAGATCATCCGCTCACTAATCATCTCAGCAATATTATTTTAGAATCTCTAGGACAACATCCACTATTTTTATCAGCAGCGATTCCACTGGATATTATTCCCCCGCTTTTTAACCGCTATGAAAATAATGAAGCCTTTGGTTTTCATGTCGATAATTCGATTCGTCGTATTCGCGGCAGCAATGAACGCCTCAGAACGGATTTATCCTGTACGGTTTTTTTAAGTGAGCCGGAAGAATATGTCGGTGGTGAACTGGTGGTCGAAGACACTTACGGTTATCACGAAGTAAAATTGCCTGCCGGCGATATGATTCTGTATCCGTCGACCAGCCTGCATGAAGTCACGCCAATCACTTCCGGTTGCCGAATTGCTTCATTTTTTTGGGTACAAAGCATGATCCGTGATGATGCAGAACGGCATATGCTGTTTAATCTGGATCAGAGTATTCAAAACCTGAGAATGCAGCTGGGTGATCAGCATGCAGAAGTTATAAAACTGACCAACCTATATCATAATTTAATGCGTAAATGGGCTGAACTTTAAAAGATGCCCTGACGTCAATGATCTTTGGAAATCACTAGATTTATTTTTTCTCAAAATATACTGCGTTATGGCACTATTGAACGTAATAAATAACGCATTATGTTCAAATTAAGAAAATATAAAATACAATATTTAAAATAATTGAAAATATTTCTCACTCCTTAAACTTTATAAGAAAATCTTTATTACCATACGACTAAAATCCATAAAAATAGCAAAAACTTTTCGGGATAAGTGGATTAAACTTTAAATTATAAGTAAGGCATTTAGTGCATTTGGTGAAGCTAAACCACCAATATTTAGACCATATTTCAGGTTTAAACCAGACTGTCACTAAATACCCAAGATGAATAGACAAAATCTATGTCGCTGACCCACGCACCGCTTTAACCAAGATTACGGTACCCAAGTCAGCATAAGGAGCTCTCTCATGATGTTGGCTGATCCAAGTAAAAAATACCGTCGCATGTATCAACGTGTGGACTTACCAGACCGTCAATGGCCGAACAACGAAATCAATAAAGCGCCAATCTGGATGAGTACCGACCTGCGTGACGGTAACCAAGCGATCTTTGAGCCAATGAACATGGAGCAAAAATTCAAGATGTTCCAGATGTTGGTCAAAATCGGTTTCAAGCATATTGAAATCGGCTTCCCGTCTGCATCGCAAATTGACTTCGATTTCACCCGTAAATTGATTGAAGAAGGTCATATTCCAGATGACGTTTATATCGAGGTATTGGTTCAGGCACGTGATCATTTGATTCAACGTACCTTTGAATCTTTACAAGGCGCAAAACGTGCCATTGTACATATCTATAATTCCAACTCGCCGACATTCCGCAACAAAGTCTTAAATGTTGATGTAGAAGGTGCAAAACAGTTAGCCATTAATGCTGCACAGAAAGTAAAAGAATATGCCGCAAAACAGCCGGAAACTGAATTTATCTTCCAGTACAGCCCGGAATGTTTTACTGCAACCGAATTAGAAGTTGCAAAAGATGTCTGCGATGCCGTCACTGAAATCTGGGAAGCATCACCGACCAATAAAGTCATTTTGAACTTGCCTGCAACCGTAGAAGTTTCAGGACCACACATCTATGCCGATCAAATCGAATGGATGCACCGTAACATTCAGCGTCGTGACGGCGTAATCATTTCTGTGCATTGTCATAATGACCGTGGCTGTGGCATTGCTGCTTCTGAATTGGCGATTATGGCCGGTGCTGACCGGGTTGAAGGCTGTGTGTTTGGGAACGGTGAACGTACCGGTAACGTCGACGTGGCTGCGATTGCCTTGAACATGTATACCCAAGGTGTAGCACCAAACTTAGACTTCTCCAACATCAATGAAATCATTGCGACTGTGGAAGAATGTACCGGTTTACCTGTGCACCCGCGTCATCCATATGCTGGTGATTTGGTCTTCACAGCATTCTCGGGTTCGCATCAGGATGCCATCAAAAAAGGTTTCGAGTTCCAGAAAAACGAAGAAATCTGGGATATGCCGTACTTGCCAATCGACCCGAAAGATTTGGGCCGTGACTATGACGCCGTGATCCGTGTGAATTCACAATCAGGTAAAGGTGGTATTGCCTACTTGTTAGAATCCAACTACAACGTGATTTTGCCGCGTCGTTTACAGATTGAATTCTCTCAGATCGTACAAAAGCGTACCGATGAGCAAGGCACTGAAATCAGTGCGACTGAAATCTGGAAGTTGTTCAAAGAAACTTATGTGGATGCTAAAAACGTTCACTATTCTGCGAAAAACTACAAATTGTCGGATGACAATGGCAATCAGGTGATTGAGCTTGATCTTGAAATTGACGGTCAGTCACGTCGTGTTCGCGGTGAAGGCAATGGTCCAATTTCTGCGATTTTGGATGCACTTCATTTGCCGATTGACGTGGTGAACTATGAAGAGCGCAGCATCAGTTCAGGTGCTCATGCCAAAGCCTTGGCCTTGATCGAACTTCAAGTGAAAGGTACTGGTAAATCTGCCTTTGGTGCCGGGGTACATGACAACATCGTGACCTCTTCTATCGAAGCAATTATTGCCTCGACCAACCGTCTGATTGATCAGGGTGTTTTAAGCACTGATCAGGTGATTGCTGCTGCGGTCTAAACGGCGGTATTAGAATTTGCGATAATTCATAGCACTAAAATGACTTTAGAAGGATACCGGCAAATGGTATCCTTTTATTATTCATACTAAAGATTTAAGGCGAATCCTCCCCGTGTCTTTTCCAGCTGACTCAGTGGGCATTATTGTCCCACAAAAGTTCCAATTTGAAGAGCCGTTAGAGCTTGAATGCGGTCGCATCCTCCCACGTTTTGAACTGATGGTTGAAACTTATGGCGAACTCAATGCCGATAAGTCCAATGCCATTCTGATTTGTCATGCCCTTTCCGGTCATCACCATGCTGCTGGCTATCATCATGAAGATGATAAAAAAGCCGGCTGGTGGGATTCATGTATTGGTCCCGGCAAAGCTATTGATACGTCAAAATTCTTTGTGGTTTCACTGAATAATATTGGTGGCTGTAGCGGCTCTACCGGCCCAACCTCACCCAATCCTGAAAATGATAATCGTCCGTATGGTCCTGATTTTCCACTAGTTACAGTTCGCGACTGGGTCAAAACCCAAGCCCTGCTCTCTGATCGTTTAGGAATTGATACCTGGGATGCCATCATTGGCGGTTCACTGGGTGGCATGCAGGCATTGCAATGGTCAGTGGATTATCCAAACCGTTTAAGAAAATGCGTGATTATTGCCAGCGCTCCAAAGCTTTCTGCACAGAATATTGCCTTTAACGAAGTGGCACGTCAGTCGATTTTGTCAGACCCGGATTTCCATAATGGTCGTTATCTGGAAAATGACAGCTATCCAAAACGTGGTCTGATTCTGGCGCGTATGGTCGGTCATATTACTTACCTGTCCGAAGAAGCCATGAAACAGAAATTTGGCCGCGATTTGAAATCAGGCAAATTTATGTATGGTTTCGATGTCGAATTCCAGGTCGAAAGCTATCTGCGTTATCAGGGTGAGCAGTTCAGCCGTAACTTCGATGCCAATACCTATCTGATCATGACCAAAGCGCTGGATTACTTTGATCCGTCGCGTGAATATGAACAGTCGCTCAAAAAAGCCATGGCCAATACCCAGTGCAAATTCCTGGTGGTGTCATTCACGACTGACTGGCGTTTTACTCCTGCCCGCTCACAGGAAATCGTGGATGCTTTAATTAGCAACCATAAACCTGTGAGCTATCTGGATATTGATGCCGAACAGGGTCATGACTCTTTCCTGTTCCCTATTCCGCTCTATGTAAAATCTTTGCGTGCATTCCTGGGTGGTGAAGAACACCTGAAAGCAGCACCAAAGGAGGCCGTATAATGCGTATCGATCAACAACTCGCTGAAAAGTGGATCAAGCCCGGTTCTAGCGTACTCGACCTCGGGTGTGGCGACGGTGAACTGCTGGCACAAATGAGTAAAAAGCACGATATTCGTGCATACGGATTAGAAATTGATCAGGAAAAGATTGCAATTGCGGTCAGTCGCGGGTTAAATATCATCCAGCAGGACTTAAACCTCGGTTTAAGCCGTTTTGCCGACCAGTCTTTTGACAATGTGGTCATGGCACAAGCTTTGCAGGCTGTAGATGCACCTGACGTATTATTGCGTGATATGGTGCGTGTGGGGAAACAGGCCATTATTACCTTTCCGAACTTTGCACATTGGAAGACCCGGTCTTTCTTGGCAATCAAAGGGAGAATGCCGGTTTCTGAAGCCTTGCCGTATATGTGGTATAACACCCCGAATATCCACTTATGTACATTTCGTGATTTTGAAGCACTTTGTGCGGAAAATAATATCAAAATTATTAATCGACTCGCTGTGAACGGGAATCAAGAAGATAGTTTGCTGAGCAAGCATCTCCCTAATCTATTTGGTGAAGTCGCAATTTATCGAGTGAGCGCGCTATGAAAAAATTATTATTAAGTACGACGCTACTGGCGGGACTTTTTGGCATGCAAGCCCATGCAGATTATGTTGCACCTAGTCCATCTGTTGCCAGTCAAGCGGCTCAGTATTCCATCATGGATATCAACAGTCTGACCAAAGCAGCGAAAGCTGGTCAGGCCGGTGCACAGTTTTATTTGGCCACCAAATACCAGTATGGTAAAGACATCCAGAAAGATGAACGACAGGCCTTTGCCTGGTATAAAGCTGCTGCGGATCAAGGTCTGGCAGTTGCACAGCTGAATGTTGGCCGTATGCTGGCCGATGGCATTGGCACCAGAAAAGATGAAGCGCTGGCACGTCAGTATTTTGAAAAAGCGGCTAGCCGTGGCGATAACCGTGCCAGCTTTAACCTGGCAATGATGGAAGAGAAAAAGAAAAACTATATGGGCGCTTACCAGTGGTATGAACTTTCTACCCGTGATGGCATGCTCGACAATAAGGTGATTACGCTGTCGGAAGGCAGAAAAACTGCCTTGGCGGCGAATTTAACCCAAGAGCAGATCCGACAGGCGCGTGATCGTGCCGACAGATGGATTCAGGCACAATAAGCTGAATGGTATAAATAGCACCTTCGGGTGCTTTTTTATTGCCGCAAATTCTTCATCCATTGCTAAAATAGCGCCCATTCTTTATCTAATAATGAGTTTTTGACATGGCTGCAACTGACTGGTTATCCCAAGGCACACTGGTATTGGCAAGTAATAACAAAGGTAAAATTGCCGAGTTTGAAAAACTGTTTGCCGAGCTACAACTGCCGGTTGAAGTCGTGGCCCAGGGCAAGTTGAATATCGAAGATGCGATCGAAGATGGTCTAAGCTTTGTAGAAAATGCGATTATTAAGGCTCGACATGCTTCTAAAATTTCCGGAAAACCTGCTATTGCAGATGATTCAGGCATTTGTGTGCCAGTTCTTGGCGGCGCTCCCGGCATTTACTCGGCTCGTTATTCCGGTGAGCATGGCAACGATGCCGCCAATAATGAAAAACTGCTGGCCGATCTCAAACCCTTACGCCAAGATGGTGAAGTGATTGAGGGCATGTTTGTTTGCGTACTGGCACTGGTTCAACATGCCGAAGATCCCTTACCGCAAGTCTTTCAGGGTATCTGGCACGGGGAAATTCTGGAAGCTGCGCGTGGTGAAAATGGTTTTGGCTATGACCCGTTGTTCTGGTTACCGGAACTCGGAATTTCCAGTGCAGAAATGAGTAAGGAAGAGAAAAATAAAATCAGTCATCGTGGACAGGCGATGCAGTTGTTTAAGAAGAGTTTGGAGAAGTAAGTTCCTCCTCTCACCCCAGCCCTCTCCCTTTGGGAGAGGGCTGGGGTGAGAGATTTTTAAAATACACCTCTCCCTAACCCTCTCCTTTAAGGAGAGGGAAAATCATTCTTCTAAAGCTTTTACATCCTCTCTAACTCTCGCCCTAAGGGCAAGAGGACCTTTTTATGTTTTTATAATCCTGGCATCAACGCATGCATGATTACCCCATATAGAGCAATCAAGATCGCACTGGCCAAAGTTCCCGAAGCAATATATTTGGCGGAATGGCCCGTTCCCTGATAATGGGTTTCCAGCGCTACAATATTGGCTGCAGGAGGCAATAAAAAGAACATCAGCATTACAGCATAAGTCAGCGTCTGCTGCGGAATAGGTAAATAATAATAGGCGACAACACACAGCAAAACCGCAAACAGTCCTCTATAAAAAATCAGTTGCAGACTACACATTAAATCGAAGCGGCTGATCCGCACATTACTTAGCCACATCCCCAGCACACACATGCCACTAAAAGTGACCAGCACTTTATTGGCTTGATACAGCATCTCCACCCAAGCGACTTGCTGCCAGTGACTCAAATCCCAAAATGATAATAGTGCTGCTACTGACAATGCCACCACTGGCGGTGAGAGCAGGACATTTTTTAAAATATAGCCACTATCTTGTCTGGCTTCACTGACTGCCATCACCGCACAGACATTGCCAAACAAGGAACCACCGATGTACAGCGCCACCACGGTACTGGTCGCTTGCGGGCCAAAAACTGCCAGTGCAAAAGGAATCCCCAGCCATGCCCCATTTAAATAACTCAGGCATAAGGCACGCAGTTTATTTTTCAAGGTGAAATAAAATAGGGCAAAGAACAGACAGGAACAGAAAAAGCTGAAGGCAATCAGCCACAAACTGCCCTCTTGGTAAAACACCATGTTGTAGATAATCAGTACTGGAATCAGTACTCGGGCCAATAAAGACGCCAAGAGAGGTCGAACTGGTTTTAAATATTGCACCCCCCAATAACCGATCAGAAAAGACAGGAGGGGAAGAATTAAGGCCATGACAATGCTGCTGAGATTTCCATATCAAGCTGTATGCTAGCACAGCTTAGTTTTTCTCAAATGATAGAATTTTTGATCTGAGTGATTCATACACTGCTACTGTTTCGGCAAACTGTCATCAAAGCGTCACCGCGCTGTCATACAAGCCTGCTGAGATAGGTGCATGAAATATAGAGGATAAAATAATGGCAGGATTATCAATTTGGCATGTGCTGATTTTTGCAATTGTGGTGATTTTATTGTTCGGTACATCAAAACTTAAAAATCTGGGTAAAGACGTCGGCGGCGCGATTAAAGACTTTAAAAAATCAGTCAAAGATGAAGAGGCAGAACAAGCTCAGCTTGCAGAGCCACGCACCATTGATGCTCAGGTCAAAACTCCTGAACATTCGGTTAAAAGTTAAGAGTTCGCTATGCTCAATATTGGAATGACCGAGCTGCTGATTTTCGGGATTATTTCGCTTTTGGTTCTTGGGCCAGATAAGCTTCCGGAAGCAGTACGTTTTGTCGGAACATGGTACGGCAAGATCAAGCGTATGGTGAGCAATGTTCAGAATGATCTTGATCGTGAATTGCGCCTGTCTGAGCTACGTGAACAGATGCAGGCTGAAATGCAGCGGATTCAGGAACTGGAGGCCAAGATGCAGGCACAAGTGGCTAATTTGCAGCAGCCGATTGTAAGCGATGAAGTAAAAATAAAATCGCAAGCTGTCCAGCCCTTGCTCAGCTATCAGCCGGTGATACAGCCTGTATCACCCGTGTATTTACCCAAGCCTACAGCAATTCAAACCGTGATTTCCGAACAACGCTATACAGAAATGAAGGTGGCCGTATGACATCCTTGCCGACCACACCAGCCTCAAATGAGGCTGCAACGCTGAATCTTGAACAGATGCCGATTACCCAGCATTTGATCATCTTAAGAAAGCATCTGTTTAAAGTCGTTGCTGTCCTGATTGGCCTGTTTTTCTGCTTATTACCCTTTGCCAATCAGACTTACCAAGGGTTGTCCGAACCCTTGCGTGCACAGCTACCTGCCAGCTCAACCATGATTGCCACAGATGTCACTGCAACCTTCATGGCACCGTTTAAGCTGAACTTCTTTGTCGCGCTGATGATTGCGATGCCGTTTATCCTGTATCAGCTCTGGACCTTTATTAAGCCTGCGCTGTATGCCAAGGAAAAGAGCCTGGCCTTGCCGCTTCTGATCGGCAGTATCGTGCTGTTTTATACCGGCATCAGCTTTGCCTACTTTGTGACATTGCCCTCAATTCTGCATTTTTTTATCAGTGTTTCGCCGGAAACTGTGGCACCGATGACCGACATTAACAGTTATCTCAGCTTCTGTTTAAAGCTGTTTCTGGTCTTTGGTTTTACCTTTGAAATTCCTATTATTACCCTGGTTCTGATCTTGATTGGCGCAGTTTCGACACAGACTCTGGTAGAGAAACGGCGCTTTATTATTGTGGGCTGCTTCTTTGTAGCGATGTTTGTCACCCCTCCGGATGCCCTGTCGATGATCATGCTGGCTGTCCCGATGTGGCTACTGTTTGAACTGGGTTTGCTGGCAGGGAAACTGATTGAGAAACGTCGTTTAAAGACCGAATAATAATAACCATCCAAAACAAAAAAAATATCAACTTACTCAGGCAGCTCTGGCTGTCTTTTTGTTTTTAATTTTAAATAAAATACTGATTTATTTAATTTTATTGAAACAATTCTTTCACTTCCCTGTCATTTTTAGCCGTTAATTTACTCATAACCATTTAAAACAACCAAGCACATACTGCTAGGAACAAAATATGACTGATCAAATTGCTTTTAATGATGATTATGACAGCAACACTTCGGGGAACCCAGAATTTCACCAACTGTTTAACCAACAGATGAGTCGTCGCGATTTAATTAAAAAGACGGCTGGTGGTGCAGTAGCATTAACCTTAGCAGCCTCACTTACGGGCTGTAGCGATAATGATGAAGAATCAACTCCGCCAAGCACACCTGCAACACCGAATGAACCAGATTTAACTGCAACACCTAAATCATTAACCTTCAAACCAGTGGATAAAAACACTTTAGAGCAATTTACTGTGGCTGAAGGCTATGATTTTAAAGTCCTACATGCGGTAGGTGATCCTTTACACCCAAGCCTACCTGTATGGGATGAAAACAATATTCCTAGTGGTGTATCCTACGAACGCCGTGTCGGTGACAACCATGATGGTATGACCTTTTTTGGTTTAAATACCAGCAAGCAAAATTTTGATGCGACTGTATCGGACACTGGCTTATTGGTGATGAATCACGAATATTTACAACGTGATGACTTACACCCTCGTGGTAACATATTTGATCAAGATGATATCACTGAAGATGAAGTGATCCGTGAAGTGAACTCTCATGGTGTTTCTATTATTGCAATCAACAAAAATCCTGAGACACAAGAAATCACGGTCGATTTAAACTCGCCATTTAACCGCCGTATTACAGCAGCAACTGAAATGGAATACCGTGGCCCTGTACGTGGTAATACGTTGGTACAAACAGCATTTAGCCCAGATGGTACCAAAACACGTGGCACCATCAACAACTGTGGTAACGGCTATACCCCTTGGGGCACTTATCTCACCACTGAAGAAAACTTCAACCAATATCTCGCACGTCAAAAAGACACCGAAGGCGGGGATGTACGCGATGCCAATACCGAACATGCGTTAAAACGCTATAAAGTCAATAATGGCGCACGTGGTTATAACTGGCAAAGCATTAGAAATCCACAAATCTTTACGCCAGATTATTTCAGCCGTTGGAACACAGTCATCAGCGGTGCATCGGAACAAGAGGATTATCGCAACTCGATTAATACTTTCGGTTGGATTGTTGAAATAGATCCGTTTGATAATCGTAGTATGCCAGTAAAACGTACCGCTTTAGGTCGCTTTGCTCATGAAGACTGCCGTGCTAGCCGTGCCATTGCAGGTAAACCACTTGCATTCTATATGGGTGATGATTCACAAGGCGAATACATCTATAAATTTGTCTCAGATACTCCGTGGAATCCTACTGATGTCAACGGTGGCTATGCGGCTGGCGACAAATACATGAATAACGGTAAGCTTTATGTTGCGCAATTTGATTTCAATGAAGCAACGGGTGAAGCTAAAGGCCAATGGTTAGAACTCTCTTTGTCTAATCCAAAGATTGCCAACTATGCAGAATACAAATTTGCAGACCGAGCAGATATTTTGGTCAATGCACGTATCGCAGCCGATGCAGCGGGCGCAACTAAAATGGACCGCCCTGAATGGGTTGCGGTAAATCCACATAATGGCGAAGTGTATGTCACATTAACCAATAACTCACAACGCGGTTCAGCACATGTAATTGATGCAGCTAATCCACGCCAATATTCAGATGATGATGATGCAACGAACCGCCTACGTGGCAATATTAATGGTCACGTGATTCGCTTCCGTGAAACAGGCGACGATGTTACTGCAACATCATTTACATGGGATATTTTCCTATTTGGTGCCGAAGCAGA
Organism: Acinetobacter sp. CIP 51.11; assembly: GCF_000369665.1. Classification (GTDB taxonomy): domain Bacteria; phylum Pseudomonadota; class Gammaproteobacteria; order Pseudomonadales; family Moraxellaceae; genus Acinetobacter; species Acinetobacter lwoffii_S. The sequence goes on along the minus strand of NZ_KB850128.1, from coordinate 601,934 downwards.
TTCAATCCCAGGTGTAAACCTTTCTGGCTTGACGGATGCAAATGACTTCTCTAGCCCAGATGGTATGTGGTTTGATGACCGAGGCGTATTATGGTTACAAACTGACGATGGTGCATATACGGATACAACCAACTGCATGATGCTGGCAGCACTTCCTGGTTCAGTGAGCGATGGTTCTGTACAAACCGCAACAGCGGGGACAGGCACACAAAAAACACCTATGGGTGCGAAGCTCGATGACTCGAAGCTACGCCGTTTCTTGGTTGGTCCTGCTGGCTGTGAAATTACAGGGGTCACTATGACACCTGACTACAAAGCCATTTTTGTAAACGTGCAACATCCAGGTGGCACTTGGCCTGCAAACCAAGCTGAACATTTAATCAGTACTGGTCGTGCGTATTCACGTCCACGCTCAGCAACAGTCGTGATTACCCGTAAAGATGGCGGTGTCATTGCAGGTGAGTCGTTAGAAACCCCTAAAGCTTAAACCCTGAAGTGACCTAAAAAATGCCGACGTCAAGTCGGCATTTTTTATATCCGGTGATTATTTCAGGCTAATTATTTTCTCAATAGTTTGACCTGCGGTCGCACCTTGTTGTGACTTCTCGATCCAGTGCCATCGTCCCTGCTGCATTCTCAAAAAATTGGAGCATCGGGTGCCATAGGCCGGACTCTGAATAAAAGTCGAAGACAGCAGCTGTTCCATTTCCACGGAGATGCCGGTATCTGGCAGAAGTTCAGGAATCACCTTACGTTCATCTTCCAGAATATCCCAGACTGCATGACACAAATCTGCTTCTGCGATCTCCTGGTGTTGCAGCATCGGTAAAAATTCTTGGGTAAAGCGTTTACGTAAATGTCGGGTCTTGTACCAGTCTTCACTCATCAGGCCATTCGAAACCACATAGACGCCATGGGCCAGTACTTGTGGTGCTTCACCGCGATTGCTCATATACACCGCCTGATCTTGATCGCCGATAAACAGGTTAAAGCCGGCATAGTCACACTGGCGTTGTTCCAGATCTTGAGCAAAACGAATCGGCGTTAAGTCAGAATCTAAAAAGTTCTGGATGATATGTCCACGTGAAGTCGGATAATGCCCTTTGTCCTGCCCATCACGAAAATTGGTAATCACCGCCCAGCGACCGGAAGCCGTAATCCCCATCCAGGTACCGCCCGACTGTAAATCCTGCCCGGCAATAATCGGACTATTCTCCCATTCATGCAGCTCCTGCGTAGGACGCTGATAGAACTCATCCCGATTTGAAATCAGACATAATGAGCTCTGATCCAGAACCCGCCAAGCCAATGCCACGATACACATAATTTACGCTCTCGATCTTTACACATTGAATGTACAACATTTTTCTTTGCTTTAAGCTAAAATCTGTGCAAAACAGAATCACAAGGAACAGGAATGCTCACCTATCCCAATATTGATCCCGTCGCGATTTCGCTCGGGCCCTTACAAGTCCACTGGTATGGACTGATGTACTTACTGGCATTTTTATTTGCCTGGGGATTGGCGACGTTTCGCGCCAAACAACGTGGCTGGACACCGGATATGGTGTCTGACCTGATTTTCTTCGGTGCACTCGGTGTGATCATCGGTGGCCGTGTCGGTTATGTCTTCTTCTACGGTTTTTCCCAGTTCCTGGCCGATCCTTTATGGCTGTTCCAGATCTGGACCGGCGGTATGAGTTTCCATGGCGGTTTTCTCGGGGTCATTCTGGCCATGTTGTGGTGGTGCAAGAAATATAAGATGACCTGGTTCCAGACTCTGGATTTTATCGCACCTTGCGTACCGACAGGCTTGATGTTTGGCCGAATTGGTAACTTTATTGGTGGCGAACTGTATGGCCGTCAGGTCACCGACCCAAACTTTGCCTGGGGCATGATCTTTCCGACCGATCCGCTGCAACTGGTTCGTCATCCATCTCAACTCTATCAGGCACTATGTGAAGGCCTAATCCTGTTTATTGTACTGTGGTGGTTCAGCTCGAAGCCACGTCCACGTATGGCAGTTTCCGCGCTGTTCCTGATTGGTTATGGTCTGGCACGTTTTGTAGTTGAATTCTTCCGTGAGCCGGACAATGGCCAGCTGTTTATTGGCTGGATGAGCAAAGGACAATTCCTGAGCCTGCCAATGATCCTGATTGGCTTATGGATGATGTGGTATGCCTACCAGAAGAACATCTATGACTGGGGTCCAAACAAAAATAGCTGAGAAAATCGCGTAATTTAGCGAGGCAAAGGCCTCGCTTTTTTATACTCAAAATATGCTAAAGTGCCGATTATCTCTTCTATTCTTTCATCATTATGCTTGAGTTCTGGTTTAATCCGCAGGTATCTGTTCTCAAAAAACTATTGATCTTTATTGTGATTGCAGCGACAGCTGCAGGCTTGTACTGGATGCAACCACTGCCCTTAGATTCTATTTTGATGTTTGTCGGGACCGGCATCATTTTTCTGATCTGTCGTTACTGCAAAATCCACTTTGCCAGCAAAAATCCGACCGGTTTGCTGTATAGATTACTGACCTGGATTCCAATTGCCTTATTGATTGCTTTAGTTTTTATGAATATGCAACAGGGCGAAATCCTGATTCCGGGTGCACAAGGCATTGCCTTTATGGCACTGGCAATTTGTCTGTTTTCTCCACTGTCCCTGCTCAATCAGAACAAATCAGATGCAGGTTCACCCCATGCTTGAGTTCTGGTATTCGGAACGCTGTAGCCGTCAAATCAAACTCATCGCCATCATCGCGACCTGTATTTTGATTTATACAGCATCGACTGTGGCCCAGTTAGATCCGGTATTTGTGGGGGTGAGTTTAGCGATTGGAATTGTCGTGCATTTACTACACCATTTCCGCCTGAAAATCTCAAAATCCAATCCCTATGCAAATGGCTTTAGCGCCTTGAGCCGGGTCATTCCCATCATTGCCTTAATTACCCTGTTTGGCTATTTACCAGAACAGCACCAGCAATGGGGCAAATTTGCCTTGGGTCTGCAATGTCTTGACTTTGCCGCGATTGGATTATTTATCGTTTCAATCTATGAAAGCCGTGCGAAGCGTTTTGAGGACTGATCACTTCGCAGTGTTTTCTTAGAAGTAAGTTTCCAGACGATAGTAACTATAAGTCACGTTTTTATTGCGATAAACCGCATGATCTCGCTGTTTAAAATCCGATACCCAGGCACTACCTGAATAAGCCGCGATATGTCCATATTTATGTCCCTGAGTACGGTCAATAATATAGATATCGCCTTTTTTCGGCCGATCAAAAGAAGCATTAATTTTCTTATAACCCAGCTGCATCAGGGTACTTCCCCAATCTGCTGCTGCGACCGGATGATTCACAATTTTCGCACCAGAAGATTGCAGACCGACACGAATACTGCGCGCACATTTCTGTGTACTGGTATTTCGGGTAATGCCTTGCAGATAACTGGTAAATTTCTCGATATTGATACGATGGCCATTGCTTACGCCTGAAGCGTTACGGACAGTGGCTTTTTGGGATGACTTTTTAGGTCTTTGCTCCGATTGGGAACGCACCATGATATTCGCTTGGACAGGAGCATATACTTCGCTCATGTTTACTTGATGATCATAGATCATGCCTTACCAACCGCTCCTCGCCTGTAATTTAGGCTTTCATATTGTTAACAAGCCGAGAATACTAGTCGTTTAAATGTTATCTTTCACATTAAAAATGTAAATAAATTTGTCTATTTTTCCGGCATTCAAATTAAGCCGTTCTTTCTCATACAGTTACAAAACCCATCATCTTTGCAAAAAAAATGTAAAGCAAAGCCAATTCCAATGCCTTGCAAAGCTTTTTCAGCCTGAAATACGCAAAATGAGTCCTTATCTTTTTCTACTCAAACGTGTGGATTTAATCTGTAGCTCGGCCATTTTCAGATAACATTTCACCACATGATTACATCATTTTGAGCTTTACCGCCTGTATTACACTGATGCGGCATTTTTAAACCTTGAACTAAACTTTAAATATTGAACTAAACAGAGAAGAAAAATGAGTCAGACTTTAAGTACCGTTTCAAATTTTAATTTAGAACAATATTTAAGTACCTGGTATGACATTGCACACTTGCCGATGAAGCGCCAACCTGAAGACAGCACCGATATTTCTGCGGTATAGAGCTTGAATGAAAATGGCAAGGTGGATGAAGCCATTGCTGAAGCGATCATTGTCGATGCAGAACAGGCCAAGCTTGAAGTCAGCTTTTTACCTGAAGGCTTGCATGGGATCCCGTTTACCAAGGGCGATTATTGGGTCTTAAAAATCGATCCGGATTATCAGACGGCACTCGTGGGCGAGCCGAATAAAGAATATTTATGGTGATTACATCGCGACACCAGTCTGGACGAAGCGACTCAACGCGAATATTTAAGTTATGCAGCACCCTTAGGTTATGATCTGTCTGATCTGATTCATACCGTCCATACTGGCCATAAAACCGCTTAAACCTTTTCTACAACAAGCACCCGCACTGGGTATTTTTTTTTGATTGGGTGCTTGCCGATCTTTTTTGCAGAAGATGCAATATCAGAAATATTAGAAAAAAATGTTATGATGCATTCAATTCAATTTACCCAGCTCGACAGAAAGTGGATTTATCCGAGATAAACTTTTTCTGCTGAAAAAAAAGGTAATTTAAACAAATTTTTAAGAGAGACCTATGCGCCAATATCTTGACCTATTACAACATATCCTCGACAACGGCGGCGATAAAGGCGACCGTACCGGTACAGGTACACGTTCGGTATTTGGTCATCAGATGCGCTTTGATCTTTCCCAAGGTTTTCCTTTACTGACCACCAAAAAAGTTCATTTCCGCTCTATCGTGATCGAACTGTTGTGGTTCCTGAAAGGCGATACCAATGTTCAGTATTTAAAAGACAATAAAGTCTCGATTTGGGATGAATGGGCGACCGCAGAACAGACTGCACGTTTTGGCCGTCCTGAAGGCGAACTGGGTCCAATTTACGGCCATCAATGGCGTAATTTTGGGGCCAGCAAGAATGCAGACAATAGCTATAATCAGGACGGTTTTGACCAGATCAAATGGTTGATCAATGAAATTAAAACTAATCCGAATTCGCGTCGTCTGATCGTGTCCGGCTGGAACCCGAATGAAGCGGGTCAGGTCGCCTTACCCCCTTGCCATACCCTGTTCCAGTTTTTTGTGCACAATGGCAAATTGTCTTGTCAGTTGTATCAGCGCAGTGCCGATGTATTTTTGGGTGTACCATTTAATATTGCCAGCTATGCTTTGTTGACGCATATGATCGCGCAAGTCTGTGATCTGGAGGTTGGTGACTTTGTCTGGACTGGTGGCGATACCCACTTGTACAGCAATCATTTTGAACAGGCACAATTACAGCTCAGCCGTGAGCCACTCGGCCTTTGTCAATTAAAACTAAATCCCGAGATTAAAGACCTGTTCGATTTTAAATTTGAAGATATCGAAATTGTCGGTTATGAATCTCATCCAGGCATTAAAGCCCCTGTCGCTGTTTAATGTTCTTTATTATAAAGTTCCCTCTCTTCCTAGGAGAGGGCTAGGAAGAGGTTTTTTACCACACGTAAATCGCCAACTCCTTTCAAAATTATTCCTAGCCCTAAAGCATGAAGGCAATCAATATAGATTTTTAACCTTTCTTTCGTACCAGTAAAAAATTACACGAAGGACTTTGGGCTTGATAAGAAGGATTCAATACATGTCATTTCAAGATTTAGAAGTTGTACACGTCGTTGCCATGGATCAGCAGCGTTGTATCGGCAAGGGCAATGACCTACCTTGGCATATCTCTGCCGACCTGAAACACTTCAAGGAAATCACCCAAGGCGGTGTGGTGGTGATGGGTCGCAAGACACTAGAATCGATGGGACGTACCTTGCCTAAACGCGTGAACTGGGTCATTACCCGTGATCCAGACTGGGCATTTGCAGGCACCAAAGTCGCTTATAGCATTGAAGATGCGCTGAGTCAGGCCGTTGCAGATGTAAAGGCTTCAGAAAAACCTGAAACCATTTTCATCATTGGTGGTGGTGAAATCTTTAAACAGACTATGGATATTGCAGACCGTCTGGAACTGACCCATGTCGAACTGGATGTACAGGGCGATGCCTATTATCCAGCGATTCCAGCAGAATTTAAAAAAGTCGCTGCCGAGCAACATATCGACGACAAAACCGGCATTGCTTTTGAGTTCGCAACCTACAGAAAATAAAGCCTATTTCTCATGAAAAAGTGATGATGCAGGGACGCGAATATATCTCCAGACATTGGAGTCTGTGGCTACTGGGCAGCCTGTTTACTTTATTCGTCCTTCTGTCGAGCCTGTGGTTCAGCCTGATGCTCTGGGTTCATCAACCCCTCGGAAAAATCGGCAGCTTGATGCTGATTGGACTCTGGCTGACCTTTGCGCTGGTCGTTCTCGGGATTTATTTCACCCGGCATCTGATCTCCCGCCAAGTGGATAGCGTTCTTTATCTTCTGGCCTTTTTATTCTGTCTGCTGGGATATTTCAGTCTGGAAGCGCGTCAGGATCGAGAGTGGAATCCTGAGGTTTCCCAGCTTCTGCATTATGAGCAGCAAGGCGATCAGGTTACCTTACACAATATCCGCAACTTTGACTGGCAGGCCGATGGTCGCTATATCGAACGCTGGGAAAGCCGCAGTTTTGATCTGAATCAGATTACTGGCGTGAACATCATTACTTCTTACTGGATGGGATCTAAAATTGCCCATACCCTGGTCAGCTTCGATTTTGCCAATCAAAAGCCACTCACCTTCTCGATTGAAATCCGCAAGGAAAAGAATGAAGAGTTTTCAGCGATTGGTGGCTTTTTCCGAAAATATGAACTGAGTCTGGTCGCATCGGATGAAAAGGATATTGTCTATACCCGTAGCAATGTCCGTGGTGAACAGGTCTATTTTTTCCCAGTCAAAATGCCGCAAGCTCAGGCTAAAGCGCTATTCAAGGAATATCTGCGTCAGGCCGATGAACTGGCACAAAAGCCAAAATGGTACAATACCCTGACCAGTAATTGCACCACACTGGTCTTTGATATGGTTCAGGCGGTATCGCAACAACAGCTACCCTCGGATTACCGACTGCTGGCCTCCGGCTATTTACCAAATTATCTCTATGACCTGAAAGTACTGGAACAGTCTTGGGATATGCGCACCTGGTATCAACGCGCGCATGTCAATCCACGGGTAGAACAGACCGCTAATCTCTCCAGTCAGGACTATTCAAGACTCATGCGACAAGGTCTACCGAAACCAGACATGCGATAACTGTGTAGCAAATCCACTTCAATAAAGATACAAAATCAACTGGAACCTTGATCATTTTTTTGTTTATATACAAATAGCTAGTCAATGATCAGAGTATCTCTCATGCTAAAAAAATTAACTGCAATCGCGATTTTAGGCTCGGTTTTAACGGTCATGGGCTGCGAAACTGTGCCTAATACAGCCACGACACAAACCGCGAATCATTTACAACTTTTGCAAAATCGTACCTGGATTGCGACCCAGATTGGTAATACTGAAATCAAGACTGCGCCAACCGCACGCAATGTTCCAAGTCTGCAATTTGATGCCAGTACCCAGCGCGTTTCAGGTTCAGATAGCTGTAACCGGATTATGGGCAGTTACACAGCAGCGAAAGACACGCTGACCCTGAGCCAAATGGCCACTACCCGTATGGCTTGCATGAACAACGATCAGCTTGATCAGAAATTTAATGAAGCTTTAGCCAAAGTGACGCATTATCAAGTATTTGGTAAAACCTTAAAATTACTGGATCGCCATGGAAATCTCTTGATCCAGCTGGAAAGTGCTGTTCAGCCGCGTTAATACTTCCCTACAAAAAGCCTGTATGGACAGGCTTTTTTATCTTTCATACTGATGAGCTGGAATTTAACCATCAGCCCGATTGAGTTATTTAATTGAATGAGGAATCAACCATGCAACAGGCACTTTTCGGTGGGGGATGCTTTTGGTGTACTGAAGCCGTATTTTTACAGATCCAGGGGGTTCAGCAGGTCATCAGTGGCTATGCAGGTGGGCACACAACTCAGCCAAACTATGATGATGTCTGTGGTGGCAATACCGGCCATGCCGAAGTCATTCTGATCGATTTCGATGAAAACCAGATTAACTATACCCAGTTGCTTGATGTATTTTTTGCGACCCATGATCCGACTACATTAAACCGTCAGGGCAATGATGTCGGCACCCAGTATCGTTCTGTAATTTATTATCTGAATGATGAACAGCAGCAACAGGCGCAGCAGGCGATCGATGCTCTGAAAGCCGATGGCATCAATATGGTGACTGAACTCAGTCCTGCCCCGACTTTCTATCCGGCGGAAGACTATCATCAAAACTTCTTTGCCAAGAACCCGACCCAGGGCTATTGCAATTTTGCCATTCCGCCAAAATTGAATAAATTACGCAGCAAATTTACCACCTTATTAAAAACCCATTAAGATTCACGAAAAATGGGCATAAAAAAAGCGACTGCAATCAGTCGCTTTTTTTATTATCTAAATCTTAGTTATCGGTTGCAAAAGCAATATCGCTGAGTCCGGCTCCACTCGCACGCGACATGACTTGCGCCACCGAGTCATAACGTGATTCTTTATCCGCTTTCAACACAATGGTCGGCTGACGTTCAGCTTGGCCCGCTTCATTAAAACGGGTTTCAAGCTGCTCTAGCGTCAGTACATCGCCATTCCAGGCAATGTCACCTTCGGCATTGATGCTGATCGTGACATTTTCAGGCGGCAGATCGATAATCTCCGCAGTAGTTTGTGGCAAGGTTAATGGAATTGATGGGTTCGCAACGGTCGCTGTCACCAGAAAGATGATCATCAATACCAACATAATGTCGATGAGGGGAATGAGGTTCATCTCATTCATGCCTACATCGTTGTCTTCACCCAGTTGAAAAGCCATTAAGCTTGACCTCCCACGAAACTCTGTTGTGTTACTTTTTCATCAGACTTTTTTGCAGCAGATTCCTGTTGCAGCATAGTATCAATCAGCAGACCATGTGCCTGATCTTGTAACTCGTGTGCCAAACCACGATTAGCACGGACACAGATGTTATAAGCCAGTACCGCAGGAATCGCGACTGCCAGACCTAAGCCAGTCATAATCAATGCTTCACCGACTGGGGTTGCCACTTGTGCCAGACCAGCCTGACCACTTTTACCAACAGCAACCAACGCATGGAAGATGCCCCATACCGTACCGAACAAACCGACAAATGGTGAAATTGAGGCAATCGTACCAAGAACTGATACACCTTTTTCGGCATTGGCTTTTTCTGCTGAAATCTGGCGTAATAGCGCCTGTTCTGCCACTGCCTTACGTTGTTCAAAGCCCAAAGGAGCCAGTTTGGTTTTCAGTTGTTCCAATGCTTTAGATAACTGCGCATAGGCAATCTGTTTCAGTTGGCGAGTGCCTATCAAACGCAGCACAAAAATGGTCCATGTCGCAATCGACATTGCCAATAACACGAAATACAGTGTTTTACTGACTGCATCAGCGTGTTGCCAATAAACTGAAAAGTTCATATTCGAACTCCTAATGGGTGAGCCGTTATTTAACCTGAAAATCGAAAGGCTGTTCCACACGGGTTGGATAAGCCACACCATTTTCAACATATTTGGTGAGTTGTGCACGACGTACCGCTGCTTCTACTTTGCGCGTTACCGCCGGGCTACAACTTGAATTTCGTGCAGTCGCAGAGACCACTTTACCCTGCTCATTCGCTGAAACATCTACTACCAGTGAACAGGCTGATTTTAATTCACCTGCAGAGAGTGAGACTTTTGGTGAACGCTGCCAGGACACGCCCCCACCAATCGATACACTTTTCGGGGATGGCGGCGCAGCAGGTGCTGGCGGTGCCACAGGTGCAGGTGGCACGACTGGAGCAGGTGCCGGTTTAACTTTAGTTTCAGTGACCACTGTCGGTACAACCGGACTTGGGGTTGGTTTTGCTTCAACTGGCGGTGCTTTAACCACTTTTGGCGCTTCAGCCTTTTTCACCTGCTCGATTTTTTCTACTTTTTTCGGTGGTGGTGGCAGCGGTTTATCGACAATTTTGACCTCTTTAGGCTTAGGCGGCTCTTTTTGTGGCTCGGCCTTCGGCTTTGGCGGTAAAGGTTTTGGCGCTTCCTGGAGTTTTACAAAGCGCACTTTTAAGGGTTGCTTATCAATGGGTGTCAGCTCAGGTGCTTTCATCTGGCTGATCGCATATAACACACCCACATGCCCAACCAGTACAGCCGCCACGATAGAGATGACTTTCTTTTTCATCTGATTCGGCGGTGTAGGCATTTGGGGCGCAGCAACTTGACTCATTAAATCTATTACCTTGAGGAGATGATGTGGAACAAACTATCAAGCTCATCGGTTAGCACAATTAAAGTATGCCAATAATAAATGAGAAGTGTTTTCATTTGCAACCGCTAATCATGCCTTTGACTGACTTTTTTTTGCATCAAAACAAAAAAAGGCACACTAAAAGTATGCCTTTTTAAAATGCAATGCAAGTCTTATTGGAACACGACAGTCTTGTTGCCATCGACAATAATACGGTCTTCCAGATGCCATTTCACCGCGCGGGCCAATACATTACGTTCCACGTCCTGACCGAGTTCACGTAACTGTTCAACAGTAAAGTCATGGTTCACGCGCTCCACATCCTGCTCGATGATCGGACCTTGATCCAGATCAGCAGTCACATAGTGCGCAGTTGCACCAATCAGCTTCACGCCTTTTTCATAGGCCTGTTTGTACGGATTGGCACCCACGAAAGCTGGCAGGAAAGAATGATGAATGTTGATCACTTTCATTTCCCACTTGCTGACAAATTCTTCATCTAAAATCTGCATATAACGTGCCAGCACCAACAAGTCATTGCCTTGCATCAGCTGGTCGATTTCTGCATAAGCTTCAGGTTTGTTGTCTTTGGTCACCGGCACGACTTCGAATGGAATGCCAAAGTTTTCAACTGCTTCGCGTAAAGTCTCGTGATTCGATACCACTTTGGTAATTTCACAAGGTAGGCCACCACGCGCATGACGCCATAACAGCTCAAGCAAGGCATGATCGACCTTAGACACCAGAATACCGACTTTTTTCACGTCACTGACCAGAGCCAGACGCCATTGCATGCCATAGCGTTCTGCCACATTCGCTGCAAAAGTCTGGGTAATACTTTCTTTACGACTTTGAAGATTATCTAATTCAAACTCAACGCGCATGAAGTAACGTCCGCCCTGCGCTGCTGTCGCATATTGGTCAAGCGCAGTAATGTTGGCACCTTGATGATACAAGAAGCTCGAAACAGCCTGCACGATGCCCGGCTTGTCTTCACAAGTAATCAATAAACGTGCGGTGTTAGCAGTCGTCATATTCATGTTGATTTAAGTCACTAATCAGTTAAATTAAAAAATAAGCCGAGTATTCTAGCGCGTTTCTTGAATATTCTGAATAGTTTGTTCAGATTCAGAATCTTTAGACGACGACAGGCTGGCAAAAAGTTCCGAAGAGCCCAAACTGCTCAATAAACCTTCATAGGTTTGACGACTTTCACCCCGTAAATACGCCCCTTCCAAGAACACCATTTGACGCAGTGCCTGCCAGACCCATTTTTCTTCCAGCGTATTGGAATCAGTCAGATGTCCTGACATATACAGGAAGTTGGTCCAGTTGGTCAGGACAATCCACAGGTTGATGATCAGGGCTTCAATTTCTGAATCGGTCATGTCCATCAGGCCTGCATTAACAAAGCCCTTATAGATTTTCTGGCCCTGCTGCATCACCTGTCCGGCAAAGCGTGGATACATCTTGCGAAAATCTTCGTTATTTTCTACCAGATGATACACGTCACGATGCAGGAAACGATAAGCCCATAGCTGACTGCTCAGTACCTGAAAATAATGGACCTTGTCATTGGCATCCAGTGCACGGTCATCCGGCAGCGCCAGCATTTCCAGGGTCTGATGTTGGTACTGTTCCATCAATTCTTTAATAATTTCATTTTTATTGCGGAAATGATAATACAGGTTACCCGGGCTCATGCCGAGTTCAGCCGCAATGTGATTGGTGGTTACCGATCGTTCGCCACGCTCGTTAAACAGCTGCAAACTGAGCTGCAAGATACGCTCTTTAGTTTTTAAGGTTTTGGTTTGGGACATCCTAAAATAACCATTCAGTTCATGCATTAGCAGGCTAACACACAAAGTCACTTGACTAATTAGAGTATTTGCTCTAAAAATTAATTAATCGATTTTTGAATAATGGTAGTGCGGCATGAACAGTCACACAAAAACAACATCAATGACACCACATTTTTTTGATAGCCAATATCTGAATGAAGTCTTGGCGCAACAAAAACACGCTTACTTACACTACCCTCTGCCGACTGCAAAGGAACGTATCGATCGTTTAGCTCGACTTAAGCGTATCTTAGTTAAGTATCAAGATCAATTTGCTGATGCAATTAATCAGGACTATGGTAACCGTTCAATCGGGGAAACCAAGATTGGTGAACTGCTCACCTGTCTGGAACATATCAAATATTACAGCAAAAACCTGACCCGGTGGATGAAACCTTCCAAGCGTCATGTCGGCATTATTCATCAGCCGGCTAAAGCCTGGGTACAATATCAGCCTTTAGGCGTGGTTGGGATTATCGCACCATGGAACTATCCGCTGTTGTTGTCGATTGGTCCTCTGATTTGCGCACTGGCTGCCGGCAACCATGCCATGATCAAAATTTCCAGTGCATCGGCTGCTTTTGGTGAAGTCCTGGAAAAAGCCCTCGCTGAAGCCTTCCCTAAAGAATTGGTGGCTGTGGTGAATGGTGGCGGTGTGATTTCAGATGCTTTCTGTCGTTTGCCTTTCGATAAACTGATTTTCACCGGCTCAACTGCGGTCGGTAAAACCGTCATGGCAGCCGCTGCCGAAAATCTGGTTCCGGTGATTCTGGAACTGGGCGGTAAATCTCCGGTACTGGTGCATCCGTCGATTGATCTGCGTGATGTGGCACAGCGGATTGCGGTGGGCAAACTCTGGAATGCCGGTCAGACCTGTGTAGCGCCAGACTATATGTTCCTGCCTCGCGGGAAAACTGCCGAGTTCATTGATCACTTTAAAGCCTGTGTCGAAAGCATGTATCCGGATATCACCCATAATCAGGATTACACTTCGATTATCAATGATAAACAGTATAACCGTCTGCAAGGTTATCTGGATGATGCACGCGAACAGGGTGCGCAAGTCATTGAAATTAATCCGCGCAGTGAAAACTCGGCTGATCTGCGTAAGATTGCACCGACCATCGTGACCAATGTCACCCCGATGATGCAGATCATGCAGCATGAAATCTTTGGTCCGCTGCTCCCGATCATGGAATATGATCAAATTGACGATGTCATCGACTTTATTAATAGCCGTCCACGTCCACTTGCTTTATACTACTTCGACTTTGATCAGGCGCGTGCCGATTATGTCGCACAGCGTACCCATTCAGGGCATTTCGGGCAAAATACGGTACTGATCCATGTTGCGCAGGACGATCTACCATTTGGGGGTGTCGGTGCATCAGGTATGGGTAAATACCATGGCCCAGAAGGCTTCTTCAGTTTGTCGCATGAACGCTCAGTAATGTCGAATCCAAAGCTGTATAGCTTGAAATACATTCTGCCACCGTTCAATAAACCGATTCACAAGCTGATTTCGAAGACACTTCTCCGCTAAATGATCAAGGCATGAGCTATCGATATAGTTCGTGCCGCGTTTTGACGAAAATCGCTTGTCTTTTAAGCGCATTTTTGATATAAAACGCCCCTTGAATGATTTCAATCCGTTTATTTTTGACTGGCCATACAGATTTGCTGTTGGCTAAATCAATGGAGTTACACCATGTCTAAGGTTTGCCAAGTTACCGGCAAGCGTCCAGTCGTTGGTAACAACGTCTCACACGCCAACAACAAAACTAAGCGCCGGTTCGAGCCGAACCTGCACCACCACCGTTTCTGGTTAGAAAGCGAAAAACGTTTTGTACGTCTTCGTTTAACCACTAAAGGTATGCGTATTATCGACAAATTGGGCATTGAAAAGGTTGTTGCTGACCTACGTGCTCAAGGTCAAAAGATCTAAGGAGTCTGAACCATGCGTGATAAAATTCGCTTAGTTTCTTCAGCTGGTACAGGTTATTTCTATACCACGACTAAGAACAAACGTACTATGCCGGAAAAAATGGAAATCAAAAAATTTGATCCAAAAATCCGTCAACACGTAATCTTCAAAGAAGCTAAAATCAAATAATTTTAGTTTCTTTAAAAAAACGACCTTTGCGGGTCGTTTTTTTTTGCACTTTTTTTATCCGGCTTGATAAACTTTCTGCATGTTTTGGCACTTTTTGTGCTTATTTCCCAGCAAACCTAGCTAAAGGAGTATTTAGTGCCACATGACGTAGAGCTCATTATATTACTGGCTGTTGGTTTTGGCTTAGCTTTGGTCTTTGGCTATCTCGCTGCACGGCTACGTCTTCCCCCTTTGATCGGCTATCTCATTGCCGGCATTCTGATTAGTCCCCATACACCCGGTGTGGTCGGTGATATTCATCTGGCCAACCAGCTGGCAGAACTTGGCGTCATGTTCCTGATGTTTGGCGTCGGAATGCATTTTTCCCTGAACGATCTGATGCAGGTACGCCGGATTGCCCTGCCTGGTGCGATTTTACAGATTGCAGTTGCCACCTTGCTCGGGGTCGGAGTTTCGATGCTGTGGGGCTGGAGCTTTGGTTCAGCGCTGGTCTTCGGCCTAAGCCTGTCCTGTGCCAGTACCGTGGTTCTACTCAAAGCCCTTGGTGATCGTGGCCTACTGGATTCAATCAATGGCCGCATTGCAGTTGGCTGGTTACTGGTCGAAGATCTAGTCATGGTCTTGGCGTTGGTACTATTACCTGCCACTGCGGTACTTTTAGGTGGGCAGGCGCTGGAAGGCGCAAGCGATGAGAATATCTGGCTCACCTTAGGTATTACCCTGCTCAAAGTCGCAGGCTTTATTGCCTTCATGCTGATTATTGGTAAACGCTTGATTCCGATAATCATACAGGTGGTGGCACGTCTCGGTTCACGAGAGCTGTTTACCTTAACTGTGGTGGCAGCTGCTGTTTCGATTGCCTTTGGTGCCTATAAAGTCTTTGGTGTATCCATGGCACTGGGTGCTTTCTTTGCCGGAATGGTCGTTAAGGAATCTGATTTCAGTCATCGTGCTGAAGAAGAAACCTTGCCACTGCGTGAAATTTTCTCGATTTTATTCTTTGTTTCCGTCGGTATGCTGTTTGATCCGCGCATTTTGCTGGAACAACCTTTACATGTACTGGCCGTAGTCGCGATCATCATGATTGGTAAGACTATTGCCGCGATGGCTCTGGTGCTGTTCTTTCGCTATCCGATCAATACCGCCTTGACCGTCGGTGCTTCGCTGGCACAGATTGGTGAGTTCTCCTTTATTTTGGCTGCGCTCGGTGTTTCGCTCAACCTGCTTTCGCTGGAAGGTCAAAACCTGATTCTGGCAGGTGCCTTGATTTCAATTACGCTTAACTCCTTTATCTTTTCCGCGATTGAGCCGGTACAGAAATGGATTCGGGAACGCTCGACTCTGGCCCGCTTACTGGAACGCAGTGGTGACCCTCTGGCGATGTTACCCGATGAAGTCTCACAGGATTACCTGCGCGATCAGGTGGTCATTATTGGCCATGGTGAGGTGGGACGTCGCATTACCCGTTCATTGATGGAAGAAAACATCAAGGTGGTCATTGCCGAAGAAAACCGTGACATCGTCGAAAATCTGCGTGAAAAAGGCATTGCCGCGGTGTCTGGTGTAGCCACTGAAGCTGGCGTACTGATTCAGGCACATATTCAGCATGCGCGCTTACTGGTCATCTCCCCTATGGATATCATCGATATTCATAAAATTGTCGACATTGCCAAGACCTTGAATCCACAAATCCAGGTATTGGTCTGTGCCGAAAGCAAGGAAGAGGCTGAAGCCATTCGTCGGGATAATGTCGGTGCGGTTTATTACGCCAAAGAAGAAATGGCGAAGAATATGAGCAATCATATTTTGAACCAGATTGAGATCGCGCATCAGCATACACCTTCTCATTAGAGTTTTTTTTAATCCACATCAAATAAAAAAGTTGCCGGATCTGGCAACTTTTTTTATGGACATCAATATATCTCTGAGCCAAATATTTTATTAACACACTGGCTTCAGACTGCTCATGACCCAAATTTCAACATACTGATTTTTCATCTTCATTTTTAAATGAGCTTCTTTCTAATGCTTAAAATCTGTCCAACCCAATAACCTACCTATGAAACTCAAAAAGCACACCGATAGTGTGCTTTCTAAATAAATTTCAACGATTAACTCATATACTTTGGTTCTTCATCCACAACTTCAGCCTGCCATTCATTGACCTGCTGTTCCAGCAAACCATAGAGTGCTGCCTGAATCATCTGTTGCGCAATCACGGGGGTCTGCTCTCCAAGTAGAGCTTTCACCTCATCATTAAATTGAATCATGACCAAAGGCTGTTTATGTGAGCCTGCATTGCGTAGAGCCAACGCGCCACCTTCAAGTTGAACGAGTTCTAAAATCGCGTCTTGATTACCAAATAAATCTTTCAACTGTTCTATAGACATATATCCTCCATGTTCAACATGGTGGCAAAGCACCGGGTGCACTTTGCATCATTAGAGTAATTGATATAGGGTTAAAAATTGCATTTTCAAGTACAGCCGATCCGATTAAAATTCAATCATCTCATTACGAAAACCATCAATTAATTGGGTCAGGTCACGATGCCACTCTCTCAATATAGCAGTATCAGGTAACCATGCTTGTGGAGACTGTGTGACTTTAATGATGAGATTTGAGGAGGTTTCGTCTTCAGGTTCTGGGGTACTTGGTTCGGGCGCATACTGGCACAGACGGTAAGCGCGTTTCAGTTCAGCAATGAAACCACTCTTGGATAAATGTTGCAGCACCGCCACTTCTGGCGAAATTTTGCCTTTGGCCGCCATCAATTCTTCGATCGATTTTAAGGTTGGATGAGGATCATTCAGGCGATAGTAACGCACCAGTTCCTGTAAAAATGCTAACAAAGCACCATGCAAATGAAACACAGTTGCTTCACGTTGTGCCTGAGCCTGTTGTACATGTTCGGTTTGCTCTGCTTGCTGGCAGGATAGACGGGCAAAATACAGTTTTTGATTGGTACGGTCCGCATGATAGCGAGCAACACGGGTCATCGAGATTTCCTAAGGTTTAAAACAAATTTTGGCTTTTATAAAGTAAAAGGTTCGCCTACATTTCGCAATCAAAAGATGTTTAGACTGAATCCATCCAGCACTGAAATTCAGAGCATTGAGCTCACTAATTAAGTACGGCGATACTAAATTGTAGCCATAAAAAAAGGAGCCTATCAAGTGCTCCTTTTTTGAGTTTAAGCCTGAGGCTTGTCTTCTGCGGCTTTCACGCGGATGCCATGTCCGTGTAGGCGTAAAGTGTTCAGGCCTTTAATGGCTTTGACTGCTTCACGGCCATGCGGCATTTCTACAAAAGCAAAACCTTTTGATTTGCCTGTTGCTGCATCAAGCACCAAAGTACAGGTCTCCACTGTGCCATATTCCTGGAACAGTTTCAGTAATTCGGCTTCTGTGACCGTACGTTCTAAATTACGAACTAAAATTTTCATCTTACAACCTTAAGAAGATAGGCAAAAAATATCAAAAAGCACGCGCCTACTCTACTTTTTGCATGAAACAACTTTGCCATAGTTTAATCGAGATCAATCCCAAAATCTAAATTAATCGACTTGCGTTCAATCAAGGCACTTTTTACCGTTTGCTGCCGGGTCTTGTAATGGGTTTCTGTGGTGCATAAATGCCGGGTGAGATCATTCAGGAAATAGCTTTCGACTTTACGCCCCTGCTCATCGACCGTTTCCCGCGCCCAATGATTCAGGTTCTGTTTGGTCAGAATCAATTCATTTTTTGCCCGGGTCAACGCCACATATAGCACACGACGTTCTTCTTCGACATCATCAAAGTCACCCTGAGCACGTGCATGCGGGTAATTGCCTGGCGTGACATTGGCCACATAACAAACATTTTGTTCGGTGCCTTTGGCCGAGTGAATGGTAATCAAGGTCACCACATCATGGTCCGACTGGCGTTCAATTTCCGAGATTGACACCGGATCCAGTACATATTCCTCTAAAAACTCACTCAGCTGCGAATGCTTCGAGGCCAATTGTTTAACCAGTTCAAAATCACTTTGGCGACGTGGCCAGTCCTTTTTATAGTTTTCCGCCAGTTGAGATTCAATCGCCTGAATCGCAAGACTGACACAGGCTTGTACCTCCCCTTTGAGCACATTCATCTGCTGCATGATCAGAATGGTTTCTAGCGGTATCTTGCCAAACTGTTCTAATTTCTTTGCAATCTGATCCATTTCTGGTTCAGCCAATAGCTGCTGTGACAGCTTGCTGGCACCGACATCACCGACACCATTCCACAGGGTTAAGAAACGCATCCAGGCGATATCATCCAATGGATTAGCGACCACCCGCAGCATGCTGAGTAAATCTTTTACATGTGCGGTTTCCAGCAGCTTCATGCCACCAATAAAGCGATACGGCACATTGGCCGCAATACAGGCTGCCTCAATATGCCGTGCGGCAAAACTGGAGCGTACCAGCACCATATGCTCGCCCCATTTGCTGCCTTGCAGATAATGACGTTCTTTAATATCAATCGCAATCCATTTGGCTTCATCAAACTCATTTGGAAAGATATGCATACGCGGCTTAACACCTTCTCCGCGATACGCTTCCAGACGTTTGTCATATTTGATTTCAGACTGATCGAGCAGCCAGTTGGATAGATCCAGAATTTCCTGGGTCGAGCGGTAGTTTTTTTCTAATTTGAAAATCTGCGCATCTGGCACACGCTCTTTGAAATGGTGAATATTTTCAAAGTCTGCACCACGGAAACCGTAAATGGATTGCGCATCATCACCGACACAGAACAGGCTGATCCGGTCTTTGAGTGGTTCCAACAAAGCCCATTGCAATGGATTGGTATCCTGCATTTCATCGACCAGCATATGCCGGCAGATTGAAGCGACATAATCGACCAGACCTTCGGACTGTGCCAGCGCCGTAGCTACTACCGCCAGAATATCGTCATAATCCAGAAAACTTCGCGCTTGCTTACGTGCTTCATATTCTTTCATAATTTCGGCAATCTGGTCCTTTAAGGCCAGATATTCCGGCATCTGTTTTTCCAGCGCCAGACTGAGCTTTTGCCGGGTATTCCTTGCAAAAGAATACAAATCACATAATTCTTGAGGCTTCGGCAGATGATTGGGATTTTTCTTGTCATCACGGCCGCGAATCAAACGAAACATCATCAACTGATCATCACGATCAATAATCGAAAACTGTTCCAGACCAAAAGCTTTCGGAATACGGCGCAGCAGATACATACAGAAGGTATGAAAGGTCGAGGCCCGCAGTCCCTTGGCTTGTTCACCCAGTGCAAGTTCGACACGCGCCACAATTTCACTGGCTGCACGGCGGGTAAAGGTCAGAATTTGAATCTGGTTGGCAGGCACACCCTGCTCAATCAAGTAAGCTGCGCGTGCCACGATAGTCTTGGTTTTGCCACAACCTGCCCCGGCCAGCACCAAACTGTGTTTTGCTTCTGTGGTCGCTGCTTGCTTTTGTTGGGGGTTTAATTCATCAATCAGGGTGGCTAAACTCATTTTCACTCATCATTTTGTGGATGTATGTAGTTTAACAGATCGCTTCCAGAATTATGGCTTTTCAGTTGCCCTGACACTGTCTCCAATTTTATTTCTTGATTTATTACCTGATAATGAAGCGTGCTAGATTGCAGGAGAGAGGGAAATACTTTCACTCTGTCAAAAGATTTTTAACTATCTCAGCGACAGCTTTCTCCAAGTTCATTTCTGCATTTTTTAAGGCTTCTTCTAAAGGACAATCTGGCGGATTAATACCAATAATCTGGCTAAATCCTGACTCAAACAGATCCTCAATTCCTTCACCGATTAGACCCGCAAAAGCGATTACCGGTTTATTGAAGTGTTTTGCAACCTGCGCCACACCAAATGGCGTTTTGCCAAATTTGGTTTGAAAATCAATTTTACCTTCCCCGGTAAACACATGATCTGCTTGCGCTATTTTCTCGTTGAGTTGAACCTGTTCAATCATCAGCTCTACACCTGATCGAATGGAAGCAGCAGTGAATGCTATTAAACCAAAACCCAATCCACCGGCAGCGCCCGCACCTGCCACATGACGATAATCACAGCCAATCTGCTGAGCAACCACATCGGCGAAATGACAGAGGTTTTGATCCAACTGCTTGACCATTTCAGGCGTTGCACCTTTTTGTGGTCCAAAGATTATCGATGCACCATTTGGTCCACACAGTGGATTGTTGACATCCGATGCAATGATTATTTCAGTATCTGCTAAACGTGGATCAAGTTCGGATAAATCCATTGATTTGACCAGATCTAAGTTTCCACCACAGACCTGAATTGACTCACTCTTATAATTTAGAAACCGCACACCCAGTGCTTGCGCCATACCAGCACCTGCATCATTGGTAATACTGCCACCGAGCCCAATGATGATTTTTTTCACATCCAAATCCAATGCTTGTTTGATCATTTCTCCTGTGCCATAAGTTGAAGTGAGCATCGGATTACGCTGTGAAGGCTTCAATAAATGAATGCCATTGGCCTTGGCCATTTCAATCACAGCAGTTTGACCTGCATCAATCAAACCCCAATAGGTCTGAATACGTTGCTCAGGCAGTGGTCCGGTCACTTCACATGCAATACTTTGCCCCTTTAAACTTGAAATCAATGCATCGACCGTGCCTTCACCACCATCAGCCATTGGCACATGAATAATGTGGGCATCCGGAATGACGTTCTGAATACCGCGTTGCATGGCCTGACAAGCCTGCGCAGCAGACATGCTTTCTTTAAACGAGTCAGGAGCAAGCACAAAGGTGAGCGGCATGGTGTGATCTTTTATCCACAAATGAAGTCTAAATTGTGGATAAATCCAGCAGTATCCACAAGTCTTTATTTCCAGCCCAGTTCAATTGCAGTTATCTCATTAATCAAGGTTTGATTTAAAGATTCTGGCATTTTACTGGTGGTTTGAGACAGTGGAATATGTCCTGCCATCAGCTCCGCCTTGGCTTGCGGAAATAAGGGTTGCTGATCTGGAAATGCATAACCCAGCGGATAAATCGGTTGGCCTGTCGCTAAATCATATTTATCCGAGGCGCCAAAGGCATGCAGTAATTCATGCACCAATACAATTTTATTCTGTTCAGTCTGTTGCTTGGATGCAAATAGATTCACCGAACCAATCCGGCCTTTTTGCAAGGCGGTTGAATGCTTTAATTGCTTGGTCTGCGCAGGATCATAGTAATTTAAAAATAAAGTCACATTGGCTGAAGGGTCTGAACTCTGTCGCTGTTTCCAAGCATAGAACCGGAATTTTAAACTCCATAAAACTGTATCGATGAGCGAGTCTTGCTCAGGGACTTTGGGTGGTAGAACTTGAAGCTCACGGCCTAAATTAAAATAAAAATAAGTCGGCTGTCCACGATACTGCTGAGCTGCTTTTTCCAGATATTCCCGTGCTCCATTCAGGTCCTGAGCTGACAGTTGCTGGATATATTGCTGTGTGGTCGGTAATCCATCGGCATTAATCGGATGCAGCAACACAATAATCGGCTTTGACCAGTTCTGGTTTTGATCACGATAGGCATTGACTGCGACAATCAATAAGATGATTAATAAAATCAGAATCCGAATCTTTTTCCACATGGCCCCAAATCAACCTTGATTATTGTTTTTAAAATGAAGATACATCATAAATAAAAAATGCCGACTTTCGTCAGCATTTTTTTGAATCTTAGAGTTTAGGCTTCAACCCATTTTCCGTCCTGATAAACCAGAGACCATTTGGTTTGCTTGCCTTCTGCAGTTTCCGAACCAATATATTGTGACTGGTTCTTACGGCTAAATTTTACCAGAGTTGGATTCCCTTCCGGGTCCACATCAGGTGCCTGCAAGATAAACTGATACTTTGGATCAAGCTGGTCGGCAACAGAACGAATCTCGGCCACTTTCGGTGCACGGGTTTCACGCACTTTCGGGAACTTGCTTGCCGCCAGGAATAAACCGGCTGCACCGTCACGCAGTACAAAGAAATCGTCATGCTTGGCAGAACGTAAATGCTCCATCTTGATCGGATCCACACGTGGAGGCGCAGGCTGACCGCTCTTTAAGACTTTACGGGTATTGTCACAGCTGGTACAGGCAAAATACGGACCAAAACGACCCGTCTTCAGCTGCATTTCACCATCACACTTGTCGCATGGGATACTCGGGCCATCATAGCCTTTAATTTTGAACTCACCTTCTTCAAGTTCAAAACCACTACAGTCCGGGTTATTCCCACAGATATGCAGTTTACGGCCGCCATCAATCACATAGCTGTCCATGGCAGTTTCACAGATCGGACAACGCTTCTTCGACATCAGGTCAGCAGTTTCCGCAGCCTCATCATCAGACAATGCAGCCAGAGACTCAACTGGTGTCAGGTTCAAGGTTCCTTTACAACGCTCTTTCGGCGGTAGGTTATAGCCTGAACAACCCAAGAATACGCCTGTGGTTCCGGTACGAATCTGCATTGGACGGTCACATTCTTTACAGTGTACTGCATCCACTTCTACAGGCTGATTGCGGCGCATACCGTTCTCACCCTGCGCCGTAGTCAAACGTTGCTTAAAATCGCCATAGAAGCTGTCTAATAACTCTTTCCAGTTACGCTCACCATCTGCTACTTTATCCAGCTGACCTTCAAGATCTGCGGTAAAGGCATAGTTCATCAGATTACTAAAATTTTCATCCAGACGATCGGTAACGATCTCACCCATCTTCTCGGCATAGAGACGACGGTTATCCAGTTTCACATAACCACGATCCTGAATGGTCGAGATAATCGCAGCATAGGTCGATGGACGGCCAATGCCTTTTTTCTCGAGTTCTTTCACCAGTGAGGCTTCAGTAAAACGTGCCGGTGGCTTGGTGAAATGTTGAGATGGATCAAGTTTCTCAAGTTTAAGCACTTCACCGACTTTGACCGCAGGCAGTAAAATATCGTCATCGGCTTTATTGGCACCACGCACGCGGGTAAAGCCATCAAAGACCAAGGTACGGCCTTTGGCTTTCAGTTCTACGCCATTGGCATCCACCAAAATGGTAGAAGACAGATATTCTGCCGGAGTCATCTGACAAGCAACAAACTGGCGCCAGATCAGGTCATACAGACGCTGTGCATCACGCTCAACACCCACCAGACTGTCGCCTTTTAAGCCAACCATAGATGGACGAATCGCCTCATGCGCTTCTTGCGCACCGGCTTTATTGCCATAACGGTTCGGCTTGGCAGGCAAATACTTCTCGCCAAACTCGGATTCGATATGACCACGCACCATATTCACCGCATCATCACTCAAGAAGGTCGAGTCGGTACGCATATAGGTAATGAAGCCGGCTTCATACAGACGCTGCGCCAGCATCATGGTTTTCTTCACAGAAAAACCGAGACGGGTACTGGCTGCCTGTTGTAGCGTTGACGTGATATACGGCGCACTTGGATTAACCTTGGTTGGCTTATCTTCACGTGCAGAAACCGTATAATCCGCATCTTTGATCAGGTTTAATAAGGCATCAGTTTCGGCTTTGTTGCGCACCTTGAGCGTCTTGCCATTTTGCTTGACCGCTTCGAGACGAATATCATCTTTTTTCGATTTGGTATCGGCAAACACCTGCCAGTATTCTTCAGGAATGAAGGCACGAATTTCACGTTCACGCTCGACCACCAGCTTCACTGCAACCGACTGTACACGACCGGCCGACAGACCACGGGCAATCTTTTCCCAAAGCAATGGCGAAATCATAAAGCCCACGACACGATCCAGGAAACGGCGTGCCTGCTGTGCATTGACTTTATTGGTATCCAGACGTGACGGATGCTTAAAGGCATCCTGAATCGCGTTTTTGGTAATTTCGTTGAAGACCACACGCTGATAACGCGAATCATCACCACCGATGACTTCTTTTAAATGCCAGGCAATCGCCTCTCCTTCCCTGTCCATATCCGTTGCCAGATAGACTTCATCGACTTGCGATGCCAGTTTTTTCAGTTCGGCAACCACATGTTCTTTGCCAGGAAGGACTTCGTATTTGGCTTTCCAGTCATGTTCCGGATCGACACCCATGCGGTTAATCAACGCATTCTGTGATTTTTCAGCTTTTTCTGCATCCGTCAGTTTGGTACGTGTCGCCGGTTTTTTCTCTGTCGATTTTGCAGAACCGCCTGTCGGCAAGTCACGCACATGACCCACTGATGATTTTACGATGTAGTTCGGACCAAGGTACTTATTGATTGTTTTCGCTTTTGCAGGCGACTCCACAATCACTAGGGCACGCTTGCTTCCAGCGTCGGGAGACTTCGCTGTGCTGCTTTTTGATGTGGACCGAGGAGCGTTCGCCATAATTAACCGTTAATCCTGTTTATTTCTAAATTAAAGTTCAGCCAAAGCGTGTAACAGCGCTTTGATGTCGTCGAGTTGGGTCGCTCTTAAATCAGCTTCTTCATCCCAATACACGCCGACACAGTTGGCCTGCATATCAATAGCATAAATGCCTTTTAATGCAATGGGAAAATCTTTAAATTTCTCATCACCCTGCACGATTTCGAGTTTATTATCGACAACACGGGCGCGCATCAAGGGCAAACGCGCATCTGGCATCAGCACACTGTAGTACGCGACCATACTGGCACGACTTTCAGTCGCCTTCGGGATTTTGGTCCAGTCCGGTGCCACCACCAGACGTGGATGCAAACCCATTTTACGGGCTTTATCACGCATCAGCCCCAAGGCTTTTTCTCGGGGACTTACACGTAACCCGAAAATCGACCCTATGACGAAAATGATGATGACCACCGTCACCCAGATTCCAGTGTTTTCCATAGTTCAACCTTTATGTTCTATTATTAGAGTTGCATAAGCACAATATAAAACGCAAGTTTGCACGATAAAATTAATTCAGGAACATTTCATGACTATATAAAATTTCGTGACCATTCCAGTAAATATAACCTTTCTCGATCAGCTCTTTCAGCAGCAAGCGAATGTCCGATTTTGGAAATAACTGTTCCAGTAAATCACGCAGCTCATAAATGTCTTTGGGTTTATCGCCCTGCAATTCACGCAGTTTACGCGCCACTTCCAGTTGTACCGGATCGATCCGGCCAAAGTTCTTGAACAGGTCTTGCTGTGCCGACTGGATTGGTGACTTGAGTATTTCAGATTCAACTGGAGCTTCATCTGCCTTCAGTTGGGAAATGACCTGATCCAGTTTCGGATTTTCAACCGGGTTTTGCTCATCCAGATTGAGTTGCAGCCATTGTTTCAGGACTTTTTTGCGGAAGCTGATTTGCTCATCATAGCGTTTGACGATTTTCAGGTTAATCAACATGCCGACCACATGCTGAGCTTTTACCGGCATCACTTGCAGAATATTCGCCACTGAGTTTTTTAGGGTTTCCACCGTATTCGGTTTGCCGCTCATTTTCCCTAACGCATCACAGTATTTTTTCACCAGTTGCAAGGCAGGTTTGTTCTTGATGGTATCCAGACTCGGAAGATGATTTTTAGGTTGATCTGTTGGAATGTGTGTCTCATCAGGCTGAATCTGAATCAGGTGACACGTAATATCAGAAGTTTGCAGCATCTGCTGCAACATCTCGCAGGTGTCCATCGCCGAGATCAATTCAACCTCGGTTTCCGGCTCCAGTAGCGCCATAAGCTGACCGACAATAACCGCATATTCATATTCTTTTTGTGGCGATTCAGGCGTATCCAGTACCACCACCTGACCACTGCTAATCCAGCCGGCAAACTCGGTTAAATCCTCTAAAGAGAATTCAAATTTTCCAGCACAGCTAAACAGATATAAAGTCGAATAATGCGCCACAATCTCACGCATTAACTTGGCTGTAGGGAAATTATTTTCGAGGTCGAGTAGAACAACTTTTGGGTGCATGGGACGCAATTCCGGAATGTACCTGAGAGCCGGTATTAGAGTAGGAAGTGAGTGAAAGGTCAAATAATTTTACGGTTGAATGGGTGCAGGCCTGTTTCGGCAGAGATCCAAACTGCATTTTATGAAATACCTGCAAGAAATCTGTTTACGAGCGCGAATATTTGTTTTCAGCAGGAAAACTCTTTTAAACTTGATGATCGCGCTGCGCTTTATTACTTTTATATGCGTGTTTAAGGCAATTTAAAAGCCCATTCAAAACAAAAATATTTCTCTTTTTATCACCTTATAGATTGGTTCATTTTTATTTTTCAATAAAAAACCCTTAGATTACCTAAGGGTCATTGTTGATTAAATCATTGGTTGCAAATTAATAATGTGGTGGGCGATCTGCAACCGGATCAAATTCTGCAATGCCTTCAGACAGGTCGGAGGACTCAACACGTTGATATAACAGCGTCATTTGCTTTTTCAGATCAGCAATTTCCAGGGTCTGTTTGGCCACCTGATCATTCAACTGTTCAACTAAATCGTCTAAAAATGCAATTCGCACTTGCAAATCTTCAATGGGTGCGGAAAATGACGCCTGATCATTTAGATTTTGTTGTTTAGTCATTTAAAGTCCTCATTGGGGATTTCAGGAAACATTATGGCCTATATTACCCTTAGGGATGTCCAACTTGCGTTTGGTGGACCCGCCCTGCTCGACGGCGCGAATTTTAACTTGGAACGCGGCGAACGAGTGTGTTTGATTGGCCGTAATGGTGAGGGTAAGTCTACCTTACTTAAGCTAATTGAAGGAAGTTTACTGCCTGACAACGGCGAAGTTTCATTACAAAACGGCATTACTATTTCCATGCTGGCGCAAGATGTACCGATGGATTCAGGCAAAGTGGCTGATATCGTGGCAGATGGCGCTGGTGAAGCATCGGAAGTGTTGCGTGCTTATCATGCTGCCAGTGAAGCCTGTGTACTAGGTGACATGGATGCCTGTGATCGTATGGGCAACCTGCAACACAAAATGGATCAGCTGGATGGATGGGCGCTGGAAACCAAGGTCAATTCGATTTTAAGCAAAATGGGGCTGGACCCGGATGCAGATCTTGCCGATTTGTCTGGTGGTCGTAAACGTCGTGTCTTGCTGGCACGTGCTTTACTTACCCAGCCTGATGTACTGTTACTCGATGAACCGACGAACCATTTAGACGTTGAAAGTATCGAATGGCTGGAAAAATTCCTGCTCGATCAGAATAATTTAACCCTATTGTTCATTTCGCATGACCGTGCCTTTGTCGATAGCATTGCCACCCGTATTGTCGAGCTGGATCGTGGTCAACTGCGTAGTTATGAAGGTAACTATTCACGTTATCTAGACCTGAAAGCCCAGCAAATGGAAGCTGAAGAAAAGCAAAATGCGCTCTTCGATAAAAAGCTGGCTGAAGAAGAAGTCTGGATCCGTCAAGGCATTAAAGCCCGTCGTACCCGTAACGAAGGCCGTGTCCGCGCCCTGAAAGCATTGCGTGAAGAATCTAAAGCACGTCGTTCACAGCAAGGTAAAGTGACGATGGCGACTCAGGATGCCAACCGTTCCGGTAAACTGGTGTTTGAAATCGAGAACCTGAGTGTGAAATTCGGTGACAATGCACCGATCATCAATAATTTTTCTGCACTGGTCCTCCGTGGCGACCGTATCGGTCTGGTCGGTGATAACGGTGTCGGTAAAACTACGCTGATTAAAGCCATTCTGGGCGAGCTAGAACATGGCGGTACGGTGAAGACCGGTACGCAGTTAGAAGTGGCCTATTTTGACCAGCTCCGTAATGCACTGGATCTGGAAAAATCTGTTAAAGATAACGTTTCCGAAGGTTCTGACCACGTCGATGTGAATGGCAACCGCCGTCATATCTATAGCTATTTACAAGATTTCCTGTTCTCGCCGGAGCGTGCACGTACCCCAGTCAAAGCTTTGTCGGGTGGTGAACGCAATCGTATCCTGCTAGCGAAACTGTTGCTGAAACCATCGAACCTGATTGTGATGGATGAGCCAACCAACGACCTGGACATGGTGACTTTAGAGTTACTGGAAGAAATGCTGGGCGGCTACAAAGGCACTCTGCTGTTGATCTCGCATGACCGGGCCTTTATGGACAACGTGGTGACATCCACTTGGGTCTTTGATGGTAAGGGCAATATCGACGAATATGTCGGTGGTTATCAGGATTATCTAGAACAGCGTCCGGATCAAACCGTGGTTGATCAAAAAAGTGCTGTGAAAAAAGCCATGGCCAAAGCAGAAGCCGAGACTGCGCCGGTCGCTGCCAAAAAAGTTAAGCTTAGCTACAAGGACCAGCGCGCACTCGAGCAACTTCCTGCTGAGATGGAAGCGCTGGAAAAAGAGCAGGCCGAGATCAATGCACAACTGGCTGATGGTTCTTTATTTGTGACTGATTCTGATAAAGCACTGAAACTTTCTAACCGTTTATCTGAAATTGATGAGCTGTTACTGGAAAAATTAGAGCGCTGGGAAGAGCTGGACAATCTAAGTAACGGCTAAATATTCCCCGAGCTTTTACTCAAGCATCTGTATTCGTACAGATGCTTTTTTATTTCAATAATCTTCTCTGTTAGACTGCACTTAATCTTTTGGCCCTATATTGTTTTATGAGTACTCAGCCTGCATATCAACCCGGTGAATTTCAATGGTCATTCCTGTTACCTCAATACTGGGGCAAATGGCTGGGCATTATTTTCCTGATGATTCTGGCGATCTTACCTTGGGCTATTCAGCATCGTCTAGCGTCCCTGCTGGGCCAGCTTTCTTTCAAATATCTAAAATCACGTCGTGAAACCACACTTCGCAATCTGGAAGTCTGTTTTCCCGAATGGTCTAAAGAGCAAGTACAGGACAATGCCCGTCAGGTATTTATCGATCAAATGCTGGGTGTGTTTGAGACGCTAAATGCCTGGTACAGTCCGAAATGGTTTCAGGGTCGCGTCAGTATTGAAGGGCTGGAACATATTCAAAAGGCACAAGCCGCAGGCCAAGGTATGCTTTTATTAGGCACGCATTCAACCTTGCTGGATGCAGGTGGCTACCTGTGCGCACAGTATTTTGACCCGGATGTGGTGTATCGTCCGCAGAATAATCCGCTTTTGGACATGCTGATTTACCGTTGTCGTGCCACAATTTATGCCAACCAGATTGATCATGATGATATGCGTGGCTTGGTACGCAATCTAAAAAATGGCCATGCAATCTGGTACAGTCCGGATCAGGATTATGGTTTAAAACAAGGCGTGATGGCACCATTTTTTGGTGTGCCTGCGGCGACTGTAACCGCACATCGTCGTTTACTAAAAATGACCAAAGCGGCTGCAATTCCTTTATATTTCTACCGTCATGGCGATATTAATAATCCGCGCTACCATGTGCTGATTGAACCAGCACTGGAAAATTTTCCTGGTGAAAATGAAGTCGAAGATGCCACCCGCGTGAATCTGGTAATCGAGCAGCAGTTACGCATTGCACCGACCCAATATATGTGGTTCCACCGCCGTTTTAAGACTCGCCCTGAAGGTTATAAATCAATTTACTAAATCAATTTGATCACGGAATTTGAAGGGCTATAGCTTAAAATCATGTTTAAGTAATTGAAATAATTTAACCCGAGCTCTACATCCTGTAAAACTCGGGTTAATGAGGTTGTGCTTTCACATATTATAATTCGTTCTGCTTTTTTGTGATGTCCCTTTCAGCATCATATCCATGATGTTTTCATTCAGCTTCGTCTTCCTTATGAGAATATCCTTTCTCGACTCCCTGTGCTGATAAACCTAGAATACCCAGATTTCCAACCCCTGCCCATTCGCAAGAAGCGGAAACTGTTGTAAGCAATATCGTACACTTTTCTTTTAAAAAGCTAAGAGATTTTGCCCCCTTCTTTATATGCCATAGCAACTTCATCAGTGACTATTTTTTCCTCTTTCTCTGCTTTCTGAATGCCTTCTTCAATAGCTTTTTGTGCTTCTTGCTCATCTTCATCAGTTTGTTCTAATTCTTCCTGAATATGCTCGAATACCCGACCGGTTTGTAAAACCAGAAAGACCGGAAAATGGTCAGAGCCTACATGCGGTAAACGTTCCATATGTACCAAGGCAAAATCGGTACTGTGAAAGACGTGATCCAGCGACCAGCGAAAAAAAGGATAATCTGCGTGAAAAGTATTCACATAATGACGCCCTACCCGCGGATCTAGCAGCCCACTAATGCGTTGAAACAGGCGTGTGGTACGTGACCAGGCCACGTCATTCAGATCGCCCATGACGATACAGCTTTCATCCAGATCTTTAATCTGATCACCGACAATCAGCAGTTCAGCATCACGCAAGGTAGAATCCTTGGCCTCGGTCGGACTGGGTGGTTTGGGATGCAGACAGTAGAGCTGTACCGGTTGTCCTGAGCGTAAAATCACCGTGGTATGAATGGAGGGAATTTCATCACTCAGAATAAATTTAACCTCAGTTTCACTCAGTTCGAGCTTGCTATATAGATGCATGCCATACAGATTATCCAAAGGCACAGGCACGCGATAAGGATAATCAGCTTCAATCACCGAGAGTGCATTTTGCCAGTTTTGATCGGTTTCCAGAGTCAAAACCAGATCTGGCTGATGAATCTGGATCTGCTCGATCAGTAAATGATATTTGGTATTGGTAGTAAGTACATTGGAAACGACCAGGGAAATCTGACGTTGCGGATCCAGCTGATCATGCTTGACCTGCTTGACCTGTTTTTTCCAGATAAAGGTATAGGGCAATACCATTTTCAACTGATAGGCCAAAGCTGCCATCAGACCGATAAAAAGCAGCTGATTCAACCAGTTCCAGGGATGATCAACCAGGAGAAAAAGAATAAAGGCGATAAAGCCCAATACCAGAATTTGTAATCGTGGAAAATCCGCACCCCGAATCCACCATTCATCGCGTGGTATCAGTGACCAAAAACTTAACCAAATGACAATGATTGCCAGAATTTGGATAACCCATATCATAAACTGCGCTCTTAATTAAGTTATTATTTTTTCTAAAAGAAAAATGACGTTATCAATTTTGTATGTATCATAAAGCAGATATTTCTCTCAAGAATATTGATGTTTTGATTGTGTAGCTCTTGCAGTTGAGTCCCTTTTTGGTACACTCGAATCCCTTTTGATTTTTTAACGCACCGAGGCAAAGTGACATGAAAGTAGGTCTGGTCGGTTGGCGCGGGATGGTTGGTTCCGTCCTTATGCAACGTATGGTTGAAGAGAATGATTTTGCTCATTTTGAGCCATTCTATTTCTCTACCAGTAATGCAGGCGGTGAAGCGCCGGCATTTGGCGGTAAGACCGCCCCAGCACTTATGGATGCATCAGACATTAACAGTCTGAAGCAAATGGATGTCATTATTACCTGTCAAGGTGGCGAATATACCTCTGAAGTTTTCCCGAAACTGAAAGCTGAAGGCTGGAACGGTTACTGGATTGATGCAGCATCGACCTTACGTATGGATGATGAAGCCATCATCGTACTTGATCCGGTGAACATGCATGTGATCAAAGACGGTCTGGTCAAAGGCACCAAGACTTTTGTCGGCGGTAATTGCACAGTTTCCTTGATGCTGATGGGCTTGGGCGGTCTGTTCCAGAACAATCTGGTGGAATGGGCAACTTCAATGACCTATCAGGCCGCTTCAGGTGCAGGCGCACAGAACATGCGTGAACTGATCAATGGTATGGGTTATTTATATAACAATACCAAAGAGTTGCTAGATGATCCGCGTTCTCCAATTCTGGATATCGACTCTAGAATTGCTGAATTACAACGTGGTGAAGGCTTCCCGTCTGCAAACTTTGGCGTACCTTTAGCTGGCTCACTCATTCCTTATATCGACAAGCAACTGGAAAGCGGCCAGTCGAAAGAAGAATGGAAAGGTCAGGTTGAAACCAACAAGATTCTGGGCAATCAGCAGATCGTACCGATTGATGGTCACTGCGTGCGTATTGGTGCCATGCGTTGTCACTCTCAGGCATTAACCCTGAAATTGAAAAAAGATGTACCTTTGGATGAAATCGAAGATATCATTGCACGTGCCAATGACTGGTCTAAAGTGGTTCCAAATACTCGTGAAGCATCCATGACTGATCTGACGCCTGTTGCTGTAACAGGTACTTTAAGCGTTCCAGTCGGCCGCCTGCGCAAGCTGAATATGGGTAAAGAATATCTGGGTGCGTTCACTGTAGGTGACCAGTTGCTTTGGGGTGCGGCCGAGCCGTTACGCCGTATGCTGCGTATTCTGATTGATTATAAAAATGCCTAATATCCTTTGGATATAAAGCCCAAAGCCGATCTTTATTGATCGGCTTTTTTATGTAACTATTGCGTAAGTATTTTACAAAAAACAAACATCCCGTTAATCTATAATTTTCGCTATGCGATAATGACTGAGCTCACGATTAAGATGACTGTATATAACAAATTAAAGCTTGCCATTTTAGCCATTGTCGCTTCACAAAACATTTATGCGATTAATGTAGATCCGGTTCAGATTCAGTCTGCCCCTGGGGAATTACTCTATGCAGAAATGACTTTTCGGCAGTCTAATATCAATTTGCCGATTGAAGTCAGTCTGGCTTCACCTGAAGATTTAATGTCAATTGGTGCATCGCATCAGCCGCCTGGTCATCTAAACTTTTTTACTCGGCGTAGCAATAATGGCACCGGGGTCATTACTATTACTTCTTCTCGACCAATGACAGAGCGCGAGCTGAATATTATTGTCAAAATCAAGGAAGGCAATGCCGCACGGCTGCAACATATTCGTACGCCCTTACAAGCTAAAACTGATTTATTAAAAGCCAGTCTCAAACAGAATGAACGCCCGCTTGCACCAGTTGTCGTCGTCAGTGAAAAAGATATTGCACTCAACTTACCCGTAAGTAGTCATTACAGTACAACAGCTTCCACAGCCTTAAATAAGCCACCGGCTCTAGAAAAGCCGTTGGCATTGCAACGTACAGCACCACCAACATTATCGAACACTTCTATTCCTAAAACTGCATTTGTGCCAGCTGTAATGACATCAAGTCCAGCGATTCAGGCTCAAGCGATTGCGCCTGTACTGAAAAGCGAGGCTGTAACTGCACCCGATACTCAAGCCCCAGATAAAACTGCAGCGGCGCTTTCAGATTCAGTAAAGACCTCACAAGCAACTCTTGCATCGCCTGCTCCTGCAGCAGCTTCGACTACAAACAAACCAGCTAGTACGATGCCAGCAAATCAAAGCGCATCAGCACCAAATAAAGCAGATGTGCAGAAAGCTGTAAAGTCCCATTCTGATCATCAAACTGCCTCTAGTGATCCATTGGTGAAGAAGTTTGCTGAGGAGCAAGCCAGAAAATCAACTGGATCAGCCAATCCGGTGAAAACTCCGGCTCCAGTGACTGCAAAAGCTCAACCAGTCAAAGTAGCTTCAAATCAAACTTCACCTACTTATGTCGTTCAATCCAATGAGTCACTGTGGGGGATTGCTTCACGAATTGCCGAACAGCAGCAGCGCCCGGTCAACGAAGTCATGCAGCAAATCAAAAAAGACAATGAGCATGCCTTTATCGGAGGAAATGCCGATCGTCTACGCAAGGGTGCTGCATTGAACTTAAATACGACTCATCCTACACCTGCGCCCATTAAAGTCACTGCAGCAAAGCAAACCGAGCTACCGTCTAAGCCTGCTGGCAAAACAAAATACCGTTTGAATCAGGCAGAAATGAGCCTGGTGGCTGAGAACCAGCACGATTCTGGGCAAGTTTCTGCAAACCAGAACACAGAACGCAATCAAACATCAAAGGAATTATCATTAAAAGTTATGACAGCCCGAGAAAAAACCGTTAAATTACAGAGAAACGTGACTGAATTAGAATTGGCACTCAATCAGAAGGATCACAGAATTCAGTTATTAAATGCGCGTCTGGCCCAGCTACAACAACAGCTCAAAGCCCAACAAGCAGATAAGAAGCCAATTAATTAAAAAGTTACACATGACGATTTATTGGGATAGGCGAATTTAAACTACTCTATCCCCAAGGGGTAAAACATGCTGATTTATGTGATTCCATTAGTGATATTGATCATCGTATTAATTGTCTTTAAAAAACGACAAGATGCTCAAGAATCAGATAAAGCAAAAACTAAAACGGTAAAAGCGAAAAAAACTGGCTCTGCTTCAAAAGCTGCCCCACAAAGAACCAAGGTAGTGGAGCCAGTCGGGCTCACAAAAAAATCAGCAACACCATTATCGGCAGAAACATGCAAGAAAATTGAAGGCCTAATTCAGGAACGTAATTTTTTTGCGGCCGAAGCACAGATTAACCAGGCACTGAATCGGGATAATTCCCAGCATGAACTCTATCTGCTGTTATTGGATATTCATATCTTACAGCAAGATGATTTTGCGATTACCCAACTGATTAATCATATTCGTGCTCTGAAAATCGATGAAATTCTCTCTCAGGCTGAAGAAAAAAGAAGCGCCTATGAAAGAGAAAAATCAGTTAAACCAGATCCAGTTTCTAAGTCTGTTGTTCCCGCATCGAATACAAGTGATTTTGATGAATTGAGTCTTACATCACTTCCTGTGGATACAAAAGCTGGTTTAGCATTCGAGCAACTACAACAAGAAAGTGCGCCAGTTAAAGAAGAACCAGCACCTCTTGAATTTAATTTTAAGCCGAGTGCTGCACCTGCCTCAACCAGCGCAACAAAGACTGAGCCTGAACAAGACAACAGTTTTGACTTTAATCCAAAGAGCAGCTTTTCTCAGAGTGTGCCGACTGAATCAGCACCATCAGTGGTTAATGAAGTTCAGTTTGACTTTGAATCTTTTAAAGTAGAGTCAACAACGTCAGAAATTTCTTCTGTAGCTTCTGATCGTCTAGAAACAGATTCTGGAAATAAAACGAATCTTAATCAGATTCCTGATCTTGATCTCAATTTAAGCACTAATAATGAACAGTTACCGGCTAGCGATGAAGAAATCAAGCCTCTAGATTTTTCATTCTCACTTGACATGCCTGTACTAGCAGCTGAAAAAACTACGGTGCCAGTGACTGAGTTTGATCTGTCTAGCTTGACAGCTGCAGCACCTGTGGCAGAGCCGGCTACACAAACCAATCTATCAGGCATGGATTTCAAATTAGATCATTTGGAAACCATGCCAGAAGCGCCTGCTGCAACAGTGATGAGTTTCGATCTTCCTGCTACGCCAGCTCAGGCAGCCGTAGACCAGCATGATCCACTCGTGCAATCTTTCCCGGAATTACTGGATGTTAATGAAGCAAGTCTCAATCTTGATCTTGCCCAGCAATATATTCAACTCGGTGCCTATGCCGCTGCGCGTGAAATTATTGCAGAACGAGAAGCCGAATATACTCCTGAGCAACAGCAACGCGCAGAGCAATTACTGAATCAAATCGCATCTTGATGCATTTCGATTTACACTAAAGCAGTCAATAATTGGCTGCTTTTTTTATGATAAAAAATATTGCATTAATTTATATGGGCGGCACATTCGGCTGTGTGGGAGATCCTCTTGCACCGATGCCTGCTGATTTATTTATTCCAAAGCTCGAACAGATACTTGCAGAGCAATATTTCGTCGAATGTCACCATGCACCCGCGATTAAGGACAGTAGTGCCTGCACAGCAACCGACTGGTTGCAACTGGTACAGTTTATTCAGCAATTGCAATCGCGGCAGATCCAGCATTTTGTGATCATTCACGGTACAGATACGCTGAGTTATGCCAGTGCGGTACTAGCACATTTTATCGGGAACTCGGCGCATGTGGTGCTGACCGGTAGCCAATATCCGTTGCTGAATGCTCAAGGCAATGAACAGCGTGAATTTAGCGATGCCCTGGATAACCTGAAATTTGCACTAGATTCAGTCAGCAAATCTAACGCTGGGGTCTATCTGGCATTCCATCATCAGCTGCTACATGCGCAAACTGCACTGAAACAGCATACTACCGAGTTAAATGCCTTTGCAGGTCTTGAGGCCAATATCGCAATCCAGACCCATCAACCGTGTTATCAGGTCAAGGTAGAAGATATTGCGAAAGCGGCTGAATTCAACTGCATGAGCATCATGATGCAGCCGATTGATCTGGCTCAGCAGCTGAATAACTTGAACAACCTCTTGGCTCGACCACCGCATTTTCTATTTTTGCAAGGTTTTGGCACTGGCAACCTGGCGGTCAATGACACCATGATTGCGCTCATTGATCAACTCTATGAGCAGGGCTGCATTTCCGTCTTGACCACCCAAGTGCCTTTTGGTGCGACGGATCAGCGCTATGCTATTGCCGAATGGGTCAATCACTGCAAAATTTTGCTGAATGAAAGTTATGGACATGCGGATCTGTATGCAAAAGCCCTGAAAATGTATTTACAATACGACACTGTAGAGCAATGGCATCGTCATTGGTACGATCAATAAGGTTTGAGGTCATTATGCAGCGTTTTGCGGTGGGAATTGAGTTTTGTGGGATGCATTATCGGGGATGGCAGACTCAACAGCCGGGAGTTGCAAGCGTACAGGAAACCATTGAAAGGGTCCTGAGCCGAGTTGCCGATCAACCGATTAGCCTACAGGGTGCCGGCCGCACGGATGCCGGGGTACATGCGACCAATATGGTGGCGCATTTTGATACGGATGCCGTGCGTTCTGAACGTGGCTGGCTGATGGGCTGCAATAGCCAACTCCCGAAAGACATCTCGATCCAGTGGATCAAAGAAATGGATCACAGTTTCCATGCGCGTTTTAAGGCGCAGGCGCGCCGCTACCGCTATGTGATCTATAACCACCCTGTCCGCCCGGCATTGCTGCATAAACAGGTCACCCATGTCTATGCACCGCTTGATGTTGAACAGATGATATACGCCGCGAAAAAGTTTGAAGGCACGCATAACTTTGAAAGCTTCCGCGCCGCAGCCTGTCAGTCCAACCAGCCCGTTCGCCATGTCAGCCATTGCCACCTGATTCAGCATGGTCAATATCTGGTATTGGATATTCAA
Source organism: Acinetobacter sp. CIP 51.11 (assembly GCF_000369665.1). Classification (GTDB taxonomy): domain Bacteria; phylum Pseudomonadota; class Gammaproteobacteria; order Pseudomonadales; family Moraxellaceae; genus Acinetobacter; species Acinetobacter lwoffii_S. The sequence goes on along the minus strand of NZ_KB850128.1, from coordinate 564,507 downwards.
GCCGATGGCTTCCTGCACCATATGGTGCGCAATATCATGGGATGTTTATTGGAAATTGGTCAGGGCATGTATGCTGCCGATCATATTGATAATATTTTCGCGGCAGAAGACCGTAAAGCTGCTGGTGTGACTGCGCCAGCAGATGGTTTGTATTTTATTCATGCTGATTATCCGGCGCAGTTTGAATTACCTGAATTACCCTTAGGTCCGCACTGGCTGAATATGCCGGAATAGTTTTTAAATTTTTTAGAATATTTACCTCCCCTAACCCCTCCTATAAGGAGGGGAATTCCTCCCTTTTTTAAAGAGAGGTTAGGAGGGATTTTTAACGCTGCTTCCGCTTCCGATATTCCACTGGCGTTTCATTGGTCCAGCGTTTAAAGGCACGATAGAAGGTACTTGGTTCGGAAAAACCGGTCAGATAGACAATCCGCTCGACGCTCTCATTGGTACTCGCCAGCAAACGCTTGGCCAGACGACAGCGATAATCCGAGAGAATCTGCTGAAAGCTGGTATGTGCCTCACTCAGTTGCGTTCTCAAACGGCGTGGCGTGATATTCAGTTGTGCTGCTACAGTTTCCAGTGTGGTTTCACCACTCTCCAAAGTAGAGCCAATCGCACGACGGACTTCACCGACCAGATCATATCTTGCCAGTTCCTGTAATTTTTCAATCGCCAGTTGCTCATGCAGCTGCAACAGCTCAGGTTCAGCCTGCCACAGCGGATATTCCAGGATAGTCGGATCGAAGTACAAACGGGTTTCTTTCTGACCTAGACTGACCGGACACTCATAAACCCGGAAATATTCATCATCAGGTGCCCCTTTAGAAAAATTAAAATCGATATAAATCGGTTCAAAACGTCCTTCAGTAATAAATTTAAAGAAACGAAGTACGCCTGACATAGCACATTCAGTAAAATGACGATTGACCAGACTCTCAGCAAAAGGCTGTTCACCATTGGTTAAATAGCAGCGGTCATCTTCAATCACTAATTTGGCAGCAAAGGCATCGCTGATCAGTCGCTGATAAGCCAAAGCACGTTTCAGTCCCTCACCAAAATTTCCAGATGAAACAAACAGGTGTTCAATGACCTGACCACGATAAAGTGGCAGGTGCTCCCCCAGATGCAATCCAATATCCGGATCCTTGCTGACTTCCTCTGCCGCCACCCAAAAGGCATACTGGGCACTCAGCGGCGTACGGTCATTAGCCTCTACCTGATTTAAAGCCACTCCTGCTTTGGTCAAAAGTTCTTCTGTCGGCAACCCCGCACGACGAATCGCCTGATAGCCTAAACGCAATACGACTGATGCATCCGTTAGCTGACTCACTCAAAAGCCTTCCTTGTATGTACTTCATTTATACTTAAAAAGATTAATTTTAGATTAACTGTGATTGACCAAACTGACAACAGAAACAGGTGTCTTTTTAGTTAAAAAAATTATCGTGACAGTTCGCCTATTTTACTGGCAGATGATCAGTCTAACGCCCGTTTCGTCTTGTATTTTGCAAAAAAATTGACTATAATTTGCGCCTTTCCAATTTATTCATTCAGGTAGGCTATGGCCAATAAAGAGGAACTCATCGAGTTCGAAGGCGTTGTCACCGAGACGCTTCCTAATACTATGTTCCGTGTACGTTTAGAGAACGGTCACGAAGTGATTGCCCACATCTCTGGTAAAATGCGTAAACACTATATCCGTATTTTAACGGGCGACAGTGTGAAGGTTGAAATGACACCTTATGATTTGACTAAGGGTCGTATCACATATCGTGCACGCTAAGTTTTAGCGCAAGCAAAAGCCACTTTTAGTGGCTTTTTTATTACTTGAATTATTTATCAATCAGTAAAATAATTTGACTCAGGCCTATAAATTCACGACTATTCATTGAATTGAAAACAACAGGTATAAAAACAATGAATATGAAATGCTTACCCCTACTTTCCAGCTTGTTTCTCGTTGCGTGCGCTACCGGCGGCAATCAGCATCTGCATCAGTCTCTACAACCTTATGTGGGTCAAACTGCAGCACAGGTTCGTAGCCAGCTTGATCTTCGCGCAATGGGATTCAAGACCTCCCAGCAACCGATTCAAACCGCAGAATCTCTCAGCTACACTATTTTTCTGGATATGAATATTCCGATGGGCACGCCGAATATTAGTCAGAGTATCTCGATCGGTGCACCAATGCCGATGTCCTCAAATGGTGGTTATAACATTGAGATGAAATGCCAAATCTGGTTTGACCTAAAAGATGAAATTGTTCAAGCCATCCGCTATACCGGTAGAGCTTGCTAAGCTGTACTCATCGAGTTCAAAGCCTGTATCTAATTAAATCAGGGATCAACCTCACCATGCTAAACTTCTACCGTGTATCAAATCACAACAGTATTTTTGCATGGAATGCGCTTACACTCATTTTATTTGGTGTTGAGGATAACTCATGAAGTTCACACTGATTTTAGCATGCTGCACAGCCTTGGGTTTGCTTAGTGCATGCAGCACCACCTCCTCAACGACTGCACAGCGTGATGCCTATTTACAACAGTTCATTGGGCAAAGCAGCCAACTGATCGATCAAACTCTGGATCTAAAACGTTTAGGTTACCAGCAGATCAGTGAGCCTGAACGCAGCGCAAAACAATTAAGCTATGTGGTACAACGCCCCATTACCATTCCTTTGCCTGTAGCGCAGTTTCCTGCCACAGGAACAGGCACTGTACCGATTCCTGTCTCAGTAAGTCCTGCCGGCGGCTACGACGTCAAATTGCAATGTAAAATCACCTTCTTACTCAAAGATAATATTGCGACCGCGGTACGCACCACAGGCCGAACCTGTTAAGGGGTTTAAGCTTTGAAATTTCTATTATAAAAAAACGCAGCTCAAGGCTGCGTTTTTTTGAATCAAAACAGGCTTAGTTCAATGCAGCAACGACTGCTTGACCCATTTCAACCGTACCGACTTTTTGCATGCCTTCAGACATGATATCTGCCGTACGCAAGCCTTGATCCAAGACCTGACCTACTGCATCTTCAATCGCTTTAGCAGCCGCTTCTTCACGGAAGGTATAACGCAACATCATCGCCACCGAAAGAATCGTCGCTAATGGATTTGCCAGGTTTTGACCGGCGATATCTGGTGCAGAACCATGACAAGGCTCATACATGCCCTTGCCATTTTCATCCAGAGATGCCGATGGCAACATGCCGATTGAACCGGTCAACATCGCAGCTTCATCAGACAGGATATCACCGAACAGATTCGAGGTGACAATCACGTCAAACTGCTTTGGCGCACGCACCAGTTGCATTGCGGCATTGTCGACATACATATGCGATAAATTAATTTCAGGGTATTCGGCATCTTTCAGCGCAGTCACTGTCTGTTTCCACAGCTCAGTCACTTCAAGCACATTGGCTTTATCCACTGAACATACTTTACCACCGCGCAAGTTGGCCATTTCAAAAGCGACTTTAGCGATACGCTTGATTTCAGACTCTGAGTAAACGTCAGTGTTGTAGCCTTGCTTCTCGCCATTTTCCAGTTCACGGATACCACGTGGCTGACCGAAGTAAATACCACCCGTTAACTCACGCACAATCAGAATATCCAGACCTGCTACGATTTCAGGCTTTAAACTTGAAGCATCAGCCAGTTGCGGATAAAGAATGGCTGGACGCAAGTTAGCAAACAGATTCAGTTCGCTACGCAATTTCAATAAACCACGTTCCGGACGGATTGAACGCTCAATCGTGTCCCATTTTGGACCGCCCACGGCACCGACTAAAATCGCATCGGCTTTTTTAGCCTGTTCAGAAGTCACGTCTGGATACGGTGAACCGTGCGCATCAATGGCTGCACCACCGAGTAAACCCTGTTCCCATGTCAAATCGAGATTAAATTTTTCATTTACACGAGTCAGCACCTGCTCTGCCGCTTTGACAATTTCAGGACCGATACCGTCACCAGCTAAAATCAAAATTTGTTTAGACATGAGATTTTCCGTTTAAAACGTCAGATTCAGACCTGACAGAGGTTAGATTTTCTTTTCTACAAACTCTGCAATCCCGGTGACTGCATTATAGGGTTTGCAAAAACGACGAATGGTTTTTTGCTCTTGTACCAGATCTACGCAAAGCGGATCCGGCGCCGAAGAATTTAATAAACTGCTGCTACGCGCACTACGGTCACGAAACATTTTTAAGCTATAGCGGTTATTGGCCTGAAAACGATGAAATACATGTAAAGTTTCCGCTTTATCCTTACTGATCGGATAAAAACGCACGACCAGTTCATGCTGTCCTGCCGGCACAGATAAATAAATCGAATTGGCCTGATTTAAATTTTTGGCCTGCAAGCGCACCAGTTTCTGCTTCAGCGCCTCATCACTGATGCGGCCATTGTCGGCGTTGACAATAATGGTCTGATTGAAGCGTTCGAACTGACAATCTGGCGTCCCTGTACAGTAGATCAGGGCATTGCTTTTGCTCTCAGTATTTTCTTTGGCATGTTTGAGTTTCATCGTGTCGATGCTTTGACATGCAGTCAACAGCACCGATACTGAACTTAAAGCAAGCCACTGTTTCCAATAATTCGCCATAATGTCTGTCTTACCCAATCAAAAAACTCAATAATCTTCCGATATTAGCAAGGGAATCGCAGTCATGCCATGACAATTTTTACTGATTTATCCATGAATTTCGGCAAATACCCAAGGACGCGATTGTTTGGTTTTTTCTTCATAGGCACGAATATCATCCGCCACCTGCAAAGTTAAGCCAATATCATCCAGACCATTTAACAGGCAATGCTTGCGAAATGGATCGACTTCGAACTTAAAGCTTTCACCTGTAGGGGTGCGAACTTCTTGTGCCTGCAAGTCAATGGTCAGTTGATAGCCTTCATCTGCCGCACATTCCTTAAATAACTGCTCAACAATCTCTTCAGCCAAAATCACGGGCAACATACCGTTTTTAAAACAGTTATTAAAGAAAATATCGGCAAAGCTTGGCGCAATAACAGTACGGAAACCGTATTCACTCAAAGCCCACGGCGCATGTTCACGGCTAGAACCACATCCAAAGTTGGCACGTGAAATTAAAATAGACGCACCCTGATAACGTGGCTGGTTCAAGACAAAGTCCGGATTGATCGGACGAACTGAATTGTCCTGACCTGGATAACCTTCATCCAAGTAACGCAATTCATCAAACAAATTGTCACCAAAACCGGTACGTTTGATCGATTTCAAAAACTGTTTTGGAATAATTAAATCTGTATCGACATTGGCACGGTCTAAAGGTGCAACGATACCTTGTTCAACGGTATAAGCTTTCATGTCTGTGCTCCTACGTACCAATTAAAATGAACGAACATCAACAAAGTGACCTGCAATCGCAGCAGCGGCTGCCATGGCTGGACTTACCAGATGAGTACGACCGCCATTGCCCTGACGACCTTCAAAGTTACGGTTCGAAGTCGAGGCACAATGCTCGCCCGGCTGCAACTTGTCGGCATTCATCGCCAGACACATTGAACAACCTGGTTCACGCCATTCAAAGCCCGCTTCGACAAATACCTTGTCCAAGCCTTCCGCTTCTGCCTGAGCTTTGACCAGACCAGAACCCGGAACCACCATCGCCTGTTTGATTGAAGATGCGACCTTACGACCTTTGATCACTTCGGCTGCAGCACGGATATCTTCAATACGCGAATTGGTGCACGAACCGATAAAGACACGATCCAGTTGAATCTCAGCCAAGGCCTGACCGGCATTTAAGCCCATATATTGATAAGCACGGTTCCAGTCATTGCGTTGTACATCGTCTTTGGCTTGTTCTAAAGTTGGTACTGCTTGAGACACTGGAATGACCATCTCAGGAGAAGTTCCCCAAGACACTTGCGGCTCAATTTCTTCACCTTGCAACACGACCACCGTATCAAAATATGCACATTCATCCGAATGCAATGTATTCCAGTACGCTACCGCCTGATCCCACTGTTCCGCAGTTGGCGCATAAGGACGACCTTTAACATACTCGATGGTTTTGTCATCCACAGCAACCATACCCACGCGTGCACCGGCTTCGATCGCCATATTACACACGGTCATACGACCTTCAATCGACATATCACGGAAGACCTGACCACCGAACTCAATCGCGTGGCCGGTACCACCTGCGGTACCAATCTTGCCGATAATGGCCAAAACCACATCTTTTGGTGTCACGCCCTGACCTAATTTGCCATCAACGCGTACCAACATGTTTTTCATCTTCTTTTGAACCAAGCATTGGGTCGCCAATACATGTTCAACTTCGGATGTCCCGATACCATGCGCCAAACAGCCAAAAGCACCATGTGTTGCCGTATGCGAATCACCACATACCACCGTCATGCCCGGCAAGGTCAAGCCCTGCTCCGGCCCAACTACATGCGCGATGCCCTGACGGATATCGTTAATATCAAATTCAACAATATTAAAGGTCTTGCAGTTATCATCCAAGGTTTGCACCTGAATGCGCGAGGTTTCATCTTCAATTCCGGCTACGCCCTGCTCACGCTCTTTTTTCGAGGTCGGTACGTTATGATCCGGTGTAGCAATGTTAGCGCTTAAACGCCATGGCTTGCGCCCGGCCAATTGCAACCCTTCAAATGCCTGTGGTGAGGTTACTTCATGCAACAGGTGACGGTCGATATAGAGTAAGGCAGAACCATCATCACGTTGCGTTACTAAATGGTCATCCCACAATTTATCATATAATGTTTTTGCTGTTTGGGTTGCGCCTGCCATGTCGATATACTCCACTGGACTGGGTAAATTCTTTCTCTGATTTTGATTATATCGCTGCAATCACATAAATCTAATTTATCATTTTTATCAGTTAAAAAACTTTTTGGAATCTTTTAAAAGCTGAATCAAATCAGACTTTCACTTTATTTTCATCAATCTAATTTTCCGATTAATTTATTAAAAATATTCGTTTTTACAAATTAAATGAGAATTATTATTATTTCTTCATCGACAGAGATGATGATTTTGAGGAACTTCGACATGGCACATATTCAACGCTTTGTAGACAATAACCAGCGCATGTTTAAAAAGACTTTCAGCTACTACATTATGCATATTACCGTAGCGATGATTGTGGGTTATTTGGTGACTGGCAGTCTGACGATGGCGATTGCCTTGAGTTTATTAGAACCAACGGTACAGGCAGTGGCTTTCTTCTTCCATGAAAAAATCTGGGAGCGTAATAACCAACAGCAGAATGAGGACATTACCGTCTAAACTCTTCGGTCGAGGTTCCTGATAAAAGACTACCTTTATAGGTGGTCTTTTTTAGTTTTAAAAATGCCAAGGCTTTGAAAATGTATAGTAATTCAGCACTGCAACATAGATGAGCTAATTTTGCTTTGATTTATTCTTAAAATATAACAATAATATATTTACACATAAAAATTCTTTATAGGTGGTTAAGATGAATCTCGCAGCCTTTGAAGCCTTCGTAAAAGTCATGGAAACCGGTTCGATTTCTCTGGCCGCAGATCAGCTCTTCATTACCCAGCCTGCTGTTACCAAACGTATTCACAGTCTGGAAGAATACTTTGGGGTCAAGCTGTTTGAATCTGCCGGACGTGGCGTACAGGCCACTCACGCGGCACACTCTCTGTTGCCTAAAGTGAAAAACTGGCTGAATGAACTCGGGGATATTCATTATACCTTGAGCCATGAACAGGGTCAGGTACAGGGCAAACTAAAAATTGGTACCAGTCATCATATTGGCCTGCATCATCTGCCGAGTCATTTGCGCCGTTATGTTCAGGAATATCCTGACGTGACTCTGGATGTGCATTTTGTCGATTCCGAGCAGGCGCATGAACAAGTGATTGCCGGCGATCTGGAACTGGCATTTTTAACCTTGCCGCCACGGGGTGATGCGCGTCTGAATTATGTGACTATCTGGAATGATCCTCTGGTCTTTGTGGTGGCACCGTTTCATCCGCTGGCGCAGCAAAAAAATCTGTGTCTGGAAGATTTGCTCGACTATCCAAGCCTGTTGCCCTCATCACAGACCTATACCTCGCAAATTACTTTGGCCGAATTTGAAAAACAGGGTATTAAACCGAAAGTCAGTATGAGCAATAATCCGCTGGAATCAATCCGGATGCTGGTATCGATTGGCTTAGGCTGGTCGGTACTGCCAAAAACTTTGGTCAATCATGACCTTCACCAACTAGATATTAATCTGGAAATGAACCGTCGCTTGGGCATGGTCTGGCATCCGGGTCGTACGCAGTCCAAAGCGGCACAGGCTTTGGTTCAGCTCATGCAAGGCGCCTCGCTGTCTATTTAAGCTGTTCCTGAACATGCTGCATCCAAAACGGTGCAGCATTTTGTTACCTAAATACACCCCATCTGGCGATATCTTTCGAGTATTTTTAAGACAATTCCATTCTTTTGCAGTGCAGAGGAATGCTTAAAACTATTCGATGGAGCCTGACGGATGCAGCTCGATTCCCCCTTAAAATCCCACTCTCAAGATAAAACCAATACAAGCAGCCTATGGCTTTCGGCCAAACCGATGCTGCTGCCCACGCCGGCACTTGATTTTACCGATGAACAGACTGCCCGGCACTGCCTGCGCGAATATTTCCTGAATACTTTTGACACCTATGAGCAACTGTTTGAATGCCTCAAGCATGAAGATGCTTTTTTCATCAAGCCGATTACTTTACGTCATCCGCTGATTTTTTATTTTGCCCATACCGCCACTTTTTTTGTCAATAAACTGCTGCTCAGCAAGCTGATTAGCGAACGCGTAAATCCGCATTTTGAAAGTATCTTCGCAATCGGTGTAGACGAGATGAGCTGGGATGACCTGGACGAAGTACATTATGACTGGCCTGCCGTGCAGGAAGTCCGCGATTATCGTCATCAGGTACGTGCCCTGATCTTGAACATCCTTGAACATGCTCCGTTGACTCTGCCCTTGAACTGGCAGAATCCGTGGTGGACCATCATCATGGGCATCGAGCATGAACGGATTCATCTGGAAACTTCTTCTGTGCTGATCCGCCAGCATGCTTTGGAACATGTACGCCAGCATCCGCAATGGCGTGCCAATATTATTACCGGCATGGCCCCGGATAATATTTTGCTGGATGTGCCGGAAGGCAAAGTGCATTTACAGAAAGATTTTAACCATCCATTTTATGGCTGGGACAATGAATACGGCCGGCATGAAGCCGAGGTTGCAGCTTTTGCAGCCTCCAAATATCTGGTATCGAATCAGGAATTTCTGGCCTTTGTCGAAGCTGATGGCTATCAGACCGAACACTACTGGAGTGAAGAAGGTCTAGGCTGGCTGCAATTTTCACAAGCTGCTCATCCCTGTTTCTGGCGCAAAACTGAATTGGGTTGGTCACTGCGACTGATGCTGGAAGAAGTGCCGATGCCTTGGGATTGGCCGGTAGAAGTGAATTATCATGAAGCCAAGGCCTTTTGTCAGTGGAAATCGCAACAGCTGGAAAAAACCATTCGCTTGCCGACTGAAGATGAATGGTATCGCCTGTATGCCGTTTCAGACCTGGATCCAGATTTACAAAGTCCTGAACAGGCCAATATCGAGTTGAAATACGGCACCAGCTCCTGTCCGGTGGATCATTTCAAGCAGGGTGATTTTTACGATATTCAAGGCAATGTCTGGCAGTGGACTGAAACCCCGATCTATCCATTTCAGGGTTTTCAGGTGCATCCATTTTATGATGATTTCAGTACACCGACCTTTGAAGGTCGCCATAACCTGATGAAAGGTGGCTCCTGGATTTCGGCGGGCAATGAAGCTTTATATAGTTCCCGCTACGCCTTCAGACGGCATTTCTTTCAGCACGCTGGTTTTCGCTACGTCGCTTCTGATCAAGCATTGCAACATTTCCCTTCGCATTATGAAAGCGACCAGCTGGTCTCCCAATATCTGGAATTCCAGTATGGTATCGAATATTTTGGTATCGCTAATTTTGCCAAAACACTGGTCGATCTGGCACAACCCTATTTTCAGCAAACGCCGTGCCATCGTGCCTTAGATATTGGCTGTGCTACCGGCCGCGCCAGCTTTGAACTGGCACGCTCTTTTGATCAGGTAACCGGTTTGGACTTTTCGGCACGCTTTATCCAGCAAGCAGTTTATTTGGCTCAAGGCCATAGGGTACGTTATCAGCTGCCACTAGAAGGTGAATTAAGCGAAGAAAAAAGCTGTTCACTTGAAGATGTCGCTTTGGATCAGGTTGCGTCGAAAACGGAATTTTTTCAGGCCGATGCCTGCAACCTGAAAGCACATTTTAGCGGCTATGATTTTATTCTGGCAGCGAATCTGATTGACCGGCTGCATCATCCGAAAGACTTTTTATTGCAGATTCATAAACGTATCAATATAGGTGGAATTTTAATGCTGAGTTCGCCCTATACCTGGCTGGAAGAACATACGGCACGTAGTGAGTGGCTAGGCGGTTTTCAGGAGGATGGGGAAAACATCACGACCTTGGCTGGTATAAGCAATATCTTAACCCAGCACTTTGAATTGGTGGCCGAACCCCAAGATGTGCCTTTTGTGATTCGAGAAACGGCCAGAAAGTATCAACACACGCTGTCACAAGTCACGATCTGGAAACGTGTTCGCTAAAGGTAAGGTGATGGCCTAAAAAAAGCCAATCATACGATTGGCTTTTTAATCATCCCTCATTAGTTGAATTTTCATGTAAGGATTCATTGAGTTGATCCACCACAATCGCCCATTCGCCATCAGATGCTATTTTCTCGCTTAAAAATTGACGTTGTGCCTCTGACCAATACGGCGCATCCAATAAAGTCAGATCTTTATGTAATTGATGCTCGTGAATAAATGTTTCAATACCTTCTGCACTGGCATCCAAGCCAAGCTGCTGGAACAGATGTGTCATACGTGGTCGAACGTGAGTCATATCTCATACCTCAGAATCTACTATTGTTATCATGTCCTGTTTTTTGAGCATAGCATGTCTGATTCAGCCTGACTGTGAAAAAACATTAATATTCCATTGAGGCAAATAAAAAGCACAACCGAAGTTGTGCTGAATAAATCACATGAATGGGACTAGAATACTTAGATCGACCAGTCCTGTATTTCCCAGCCTTGTTCTTGGGCTAGAGTTTCCAAACGATCATCCGGATTGACTGCAATCGCATGATCCGCATATTCCAGCAAGAAACGGTCATTAATCGAATCTGAATAAGCCCAAGACTCGGTGACATCACGGCCTTCCAGCCATTGTTCCAGACGCACCAGCTTGCCTTGCTGATAGCATGCGGTATTGATGACTTTACCAGTATATTTCCCATCAATGACTTCAGCATTGGTGGCAATAATTTCAGTAATTCCGAATTCACGAAAAATGGGTGCGGTAATAAAGTCTGAAGTTGCGGTAATCCCCACTAAGGCATGCCCTGCTTCACGGTGGCGCTCAATGGCTTTAAAACCTTCAGGACGCATTTGTGGACGAATGACTTTTTGCATGAACAGTTGATGTAATTCAGTCAAATAATCATTGTCATGTTTGGTCAGAAACTGGAACACAAATTCATTATAGGCATAAGGATCCAGCTGACCTTTTTTATAATCGTCATAGAACTTGTCATTCATGGCGCGATGCTGAACTGGATCGACCAGGCCCTCACTGACCAAAAACTCTCCCCAAGAATGATCCGAATCCGTGTTTAACAAGGTGTGATCGAGATCAAATAGCGCCAATTTCATGAAAATACTCGTTAAAACTGAAATTTAAGAAAAAAATTGTAAATCTATCTCCGCTAGTCGATAGAAATTCGTTAAGATCATAGCAATTTTAACATTTTTAAACTTTGCTTTTTTCGAGTTGGATAACGAAATAATGCTCCCCGATGGCAAAGGCATAAATTAAACAATTTTTAGGTAGCCAAATGATCGACTCTGAAGGTTTCCGACCGAATGTCGGGATCATTTTGGCAAACGATGCTGGACAGGTTTTATGGGCAAAACGCATTGGTCATAATGCATGGCAATTTCCACAAGGCGGGATCCAATATGGAGAAACCCCTGAGCAGGCACTCTATCGTGAGCTGAGAGAAGAAGTTGGCTTATTGCCCGAACACGTCCAGATAGTCGCGCAAACCAAAGGCTGGTTGCGCTATCGTTTGCCGCATCGATACATTCGTACGGACTCTGATCCGGTCTGTATCGGTCAAAAACAAAAGTGGTTTTTACTCAAACTCACGGCCCCCGTTCAGCATATTCAGTTGAATCTGTCTGATCCGCCCGAATTTGATCAATGGCAATGGGTCAGTTATTGGTACCCACTCGGTCAAGTCGTGAATTTCAAACGTGATGTTTACCGCAAAGCCTTGGTGGAGTTGTGTCAGCAACTGCCCCAGCAAAAACCTTAAAAAATCGCATAAATAATGCAGATTTTTTACGCGGCTATTGTTATAAATAAACTTAATCACTGAAATTCTGAATAGACGGAGCAGACCTTATGTCGAATATGCAACTGGACACCTTGAGACGTATTGTTCAGGAGATCAATGCGTCCACCAGTTTGCATGAATCGCTCGACATCATGGTCAAACATGTGGCCGAGGCCATGCAGGTTGATGTCTGCTCGATCTATCTCCTCGACGAACGCAATCAGCGTTATCTGCTCATGGCGTCTAAAGGCCTGAATGCAGAATCTGTCGGCCATGTGTCTTTGCAGACCGGTGAGGGTTTGGTGGGCCTGGTAGGCCAGCGTGAAGAAATTGTCAATCTGGACAATGCCCCTAAACATGAGCGCTTCCTGTTTTTACCTGAAACCGGTGAGGAAATTTATAACTCCTTCCTCGGTGTGCCGGTGATGTATCGCCGTAAGGTGATGGGTGTACTGGTGGTTCAGAATAAAGAATCACAGGACTTTTCTGAAGCTGCTGAATCCTTTCTGGTCACGCTCTGTGCACAGCTTTCTGGCGTCATCGCCCATGCCCATGCCGTTGGCAATATCGATGTATTCCGTAAGCCGAGCAACCTGCCCGCCTATAAAACCTTTCAGGGAGTTTCTGGCTCTGGTGGTATTGCCTTAGGTCGTGCAGTGATTCTCTATCCGCCAGCAGATCTTGCCGCAGTCCCTGACCGTGAAGCGGATGACATCAGTGAAGAACTGGAGCTCTTAGATAATGCCCTGAATTCAGTCCGCGAAGAAATTCAGTCGCTAGATGACAAAATGCAGGATGCGTTGATGGCCGAGGAACGCGCACTGTTTAGCGTGTTTTTGCGTATGCTGGATGAAAATGCCCTGCCTTCAGAAATCAAGGCCTTTATTCGTGAAGGTCACTGGGCACAAGGCGCCGTGCGAATTGTCATTGACAATCATGTGGCACAATTTTCCCAGATGGAAGATGATTATTTACGTGAGCGAGTGGCGGACTTAAAAGATCTGGGTCGCCGCATTCTGGCACGTTTACAGGAAGCCGATGCCAGTCACCGTGAACTGACCGATGAAAGTATTCTGATTGGTGAGGAAATATCGACGGCTGCACTGGTTGAACTGCCCGTGGATAAAATTGCCGCGATTGTCACTACCGAAGGCGCCATGAACTCGCATATGGTGATCGTGGCGCGTGCCCTTGGCATTCCCACCGTAGTCGGTGTAACCGAACTGCCAATCAATACCCTCGATGATGTGGAGATGATTGTCGATGCGCATCAGGGCCGTGTCTTTATTAATCCGCCACGTCGCCTGCGCAGTCGCTATAAAGAAATTCAAAAAGAAGAAGAACAGATTGCCAAAGATTTGCGTCAGTACGAAACCAAAGATGCAATTACCCCGGATGGCGTCGCCGTAAAACTGTACGTCAACACCGGCCTGATGATTGATGTGGTGCGTGGCGTGCAGCGCGGTGCCAAAGGTGTCGGTTTATACCGTTCTGAAATTCCGTTTATGCTGCGTGACCGCTTCCCGGGCGAGGAAGAACAACGTGCGATTTATCGTCAGCAACTCAGTCATTTTGCCAATAAACCGGTGGTGATGCGAACGCTGGACATTGGTGCAGACAAAGACCTGCCGTATTTCTCGATTGAAGAAGAAAATTCGGCACTCGGCTGGCGTGGCATTCGTTTTACCCTGGATCATCCGGAAATTTTTTCTTCACAGATTCGCGCCATGCTCAAAGCCAGTATCGGACTGAATAACCTGCATATTCTGCTGCCGATGGTGACCAGTGTCAGCGAGGTCGAGGAAGCGCTCTATCTGCTGGAACGTGACCATGCGGCGATTCAAGAAGAAGAACAGGTCAAGGTAAATAAACCAAAACTCGGCATCATGGTGGAAGTGCCGAGTGTGCTTCATCAGATTGATGAATTTTCCGAACTGGTGGATTTCTTCTCGGTCGGCTCCAACGATCTGACCCAATATCTGTTGGCTGTGGATCGCAATAATCCACGGGTAGCCAATGTCTATTCACATTTACACCCTGCAGTACTGCGTGCCCTGACCCGTCTGGTGCAGGACTGTCATCGTAATGAAAAACCGGTCAGTATCTGCGGTGAAATGGCGGGCGATCCGCTGTCTGCAGTTTTGCTCATGGCCATGGGCTTTAATACCCTGTCGATGAGTTCCAGTAATATTTTGCGGGTACGTAAAACCATTTGTCATGTTCCGATGAGTGATGCACAAGAATTGCTGCAACATGTGTTAAAAATGGACAATCCGCTCATGGTAAAAAGCTGGTTAGAATATTATTTCAGAACCCATGGTTTAGGGGATATGGTGAAATCTGCATCACGTATGGTGAGTGCCTAATACGGGACTTTTTCCAGTCCCTCGACAGTGGTAGAGGTGGTTATGGAATTTCTGGTCATCCTGTTCATGATTGTTGCGGTGTTCTATGTGGTCATTCTTGCACCGGCCTTGGCTGCCCGCAAAGAAGCTCATAATTCCGGTTCATCTTATATACGCCCCGCCAGCAATCGAGCAATGAGCTATGCCGATCGGCCTAAAATGACTCCATTATTGGGCATTGAAATTTCGGCATCGCAACGGCGGCGTTTAGGCAGAGATGACCCCTCCGTCATTGCTGCCAGACTCTATCACCAACAAAAAGATCAATTTGCCAGTTTTCAGCAGGCCAGACCACAGCCTCATTCCCCTCACCACAAAGCACCAGTGCAAAGCAAACTCAATAAATTCTTTAATGACTTAATCGCGGATGAATCGACAACATCATCCCGGTATCCAAATCAATATTCGCAAACTCGTAATAACCGACCTGTCGCCCCGCTCTCTCCAGTTAAAACTAATCCTAAGCAGCCCCCACGTCGTCCCCAGCCACCTTACAGACCTTAAGCGGCCATTAAAAAAGGGCGATCTTCCATGGAATATCGCCCTTGTCTGTGCTTGTTGTAGCCACGTTTTGAATTTTTCTTTCGATCTACAAAAACCTGGCTTTTGTTGACTTCATGCATGTGTTTTGCCACAAAATTGTGGATCACTACCTGCTCGGCTGTTTTTTTCTTGGCCATCTTGCTCTCTATATAATTTGGAGGAAGGAGTGAGATAATTATAGGGCCGACTGACTAATTTTCAAGCATATTTGCCAATGCTTTTTCAAAAATAAAGCCCATTTAGCCAGGATTTTCTATATGCAAAAATGGGAGTTATAGCCAGAAAACACCCTTATTTCATTCATTATTTTTATGGGTTTCTTCAGCCCAACAAAACTCGATTAAAAAAACTTTTAAAATAAATCAGTTATAAAATTTATTTTAAACAATACTATTCACTTATTATTTTTATCCTTTGATAAAAACATATTATCGACTTAGATATTGTTATTTTCGTTTAATCCCATTCATTATTCGAGTTATTCAAAATATATAGAATTTGATATTGTCACAGAGTGGAAAACCCGTTACTTTTTAAGAGTAACCATTTAATTTTCAACATTTTAAACTTTATTAAATTTAAAAATATTTTTTGAGTGAGCTCACTCAATTATACCCTGAATTCCGTTTTGTGCTGTAACACCCTTTATTTAAAGATATTGTAAATATAGCGAAACCTGATCTGATTAGCATATATCTCAATATTTTATGAATACTAGGTAAACGACATAAGATATTCAAAACTTGGAGAGGAAAGATGAGCCAAGATTTTAAAAAATGCCCTGTCACCCACCTGACCACTGAAGCTGGTGCCCCTGTGGTCGACAACCAGAACAGTATGACGGCAGGTGCGCGTGGACCTTTACTTGCCCAGGATTTATGGCTGAATGAAAAACTGGCCAACTTTGTCCGCGAAGTGATTCCAGAGCGTCGTATGCATGCCAAAGGTTCAGGTGCTTTTGGTACCTTTACCGTGACCAATGATATTACCCAATATAGCCGCGCTAAAATTTTCTCTGAAGTCGGCAAAAAAACCGAAATGTTTGCCCGTTTCTCAACAGTGGCGGGTGAACGTGGTGCGGCCGATGCGGAACGCGATATTCGCGGTTTTGCCTTAAAATTCTATACTGAAGAAGGCAACTGGGATCTGGTCGGCAATAACACCCCGGTGTTTTTCCTGCGGGATGCGCGCAAGTTCCCTGACCTGAATAAAGCAGTCAAACGCGACCCGAAAACCAACAAGCGCAGCGCCACCAATAACTGGGATTTCTGGACACTGTTGCCTGAAGCTTTGCATCAAGTGACCATTGTCATGTCCGACCGCGGGATTCCGACCGGTTACCGTCATATGCATGGTTTTGGCAGTCACACCTTCAGTTTTATCAATGCCAAAAATGAACGCTTCTGGGTAAAATTCCATATGCGTACCCAGCAAGGCATCCAGAACCTGACCGATGCTGAAGCTGCAGACTTGATCGCCAAAGACCGTGAAAGCAGCCAGACCGACCTGTTTGATGCCATCGAACGTGGTGACTATCCAAAATGGAAAATGTACGTTCAGATCATGCCGGAACTGGAAGCCGAAACAGTGCCTTATCATCCATTTGACCTGACCAAAGTCTGGCCAAAGGGCGATTATCCACTGATTGAAGTCGGTGAATTCGAACTGAACCGCAATCCGGAAAACTATTTCCAGGATGTAGAACAGGCAGCCTTTGCACCAAGTAATCTTGTACCGGGCATCAGCTACTCACCGGACCGTATGTTACAGGCACGTTTAGTGAACTATGCCGACGCAGCGCGTTACCGTGTTGGCGTGAATCATTCACAGGTTCCAGTCAATGCTGCACGCTGTCCTGTACATTCGAACCGCCGTGATGGTCAAGGCCGCATGGATGGCAACTATGGTTCATTGCCACATTACGAGCCGAACAGTTTTAGCCAGTGGCAGGAACAACCGGAATTCAGAGAGCCTCCACTGAAAATCACCGGTGATGCCGATTTCTGGGATTTCCGTGAAGATGACAATGATTACTTCAGCCAGCCACGCGCCCTGTTCAACCTGATGAATGACCAGCAGAAACAGGCTCTGTTTAATAACACGGCCGGAGCGATGGGTGATGCGCTAGATTTCATTAAATACCGTCACATCCGCAACTGTTACGCTTGCGATCCAGCTTATGGGCAAGGCGTTGCTAAGGCCTTAGGTATGACTGTAGCAGATGCCCAAGCAGCACGTGAAAGCGATCCAGCCAAAGGTTTGCCTAGCTTTCTCTAAGCCAGTTTAGACATGTATAGAAACCACCTTCGGGTGGTTTTTTATTGCAGCATCAAGCACTATAGAAACAAGCTGGCACAAAAAGAAATACAACAATGCATCCAAATATTGAAGACATCATTCAACAACACGACATTGTTTTATTTGATGCTGTTTGCGTAATCTGCAATGGCTGGACACGGTTTCTGATTAAATACGATAAAAAGATTCAGTTTAAACTGGTTTCCGCCCAATCGCCTTTAGGTACAGCTCTGCTCGAACATTATCAGATGCCCACTGAACATTACACCACGATGCTCGTCATTCAAGATGGCACACTCTATACCGAATCGACTGCCTTGCTGAAAGTACTGCAGCATCTCGGTTTTCCTTTTAATTTAATGAGCGCAGGTTATTTGGTTCCGCGTTTTATCCGCGACTTTCTGTATCGTGTGATTGCTTTAAATCGTTACAAGCTATTTGGTAAAACCGAGTATTGCCTGATTCCATCCAGCGAAAATAAACGCCATTTTCTGGAAGAAGCTGTTCGTGAATCCTAAACCTGTATTCCTACAACCACTGCGTACTATCCAGCTGACTTTGGTCATACTATGGCTCTATCAGGGACTCATTCCAAAAATTCTGTTCCAATCACCCGCTGAAATTAGCATTTGGCAAAATATGGGTTTTGAGCTGGCACTGGCCAAAGTCTTGGTTGGACTTTCCGGAGGATGTGAAATGCTATTTGGCTTATGCTTTCTGAAATGGAACCGGTCCATACTCTTGCATGGGTTGAATATTATCGGACTTGCTGGATTACTACTGCTGATTGCATTCACAGCCCCGTTGCAACTTACTACAGCATTCAATCCTGTGGTGATGAATACCGCCATGCTGATGCTTTCTGTAGTGGCCATTCAACTCATCCAAGAGGAACAACAGGAAGTACTTAAACAATAATCCGTTTGCCTTCCCGTATGCAGTAAAACGGATTAATCAATTTGGAAGAATGCTTGATGATCTCATGCAACTCATGTTCCGGTGCATCCCGGTCTTCATCTGTGAGCTGAAAAGTACGGTAATGAATCGCCAGTGAACATTTGGCCTGCAAGTCATGATGGGCATGAAAGGCATCTTCCGGATTCATATGAATCGCGCGCATCAGTTCACGCGGTTCATACGCTCCAATCGGGAGTAAGGCAATTCGCGGTGCACCCAGACGTTTACGAATTTCTTTAAAATGTGAGGCGTAGCCACTATCTCCGGCAAAAAAACAATGTTCCTTGCCATGTAATAAAGAAAATCCTCCCCAAAGTGCACAGTTCTGATCGCGCATGCCGCGCCCTGAGGCATGTTGAGCCGGCGTATAGACAATCCGGATCTCTTCAAAAAAGGCACTTTCCCACCAGTCCATTTCATGCACGGTATAATGTTCTGGCAAATACCAGGCATTACCCAGACCAGTATAAATAGGCATCTCAAAAGTGTTGTGCAGCCATTCCAGACTAGCCAGATCCATATGATCATAATGGTTATGGCTGAGCAGTACGGCATCAATCTGAGGTAATTCATCCAAGGCAATGCCAGCCGGAATGACCCGCTGCGGCCCTGTAGAAGCCGATGGACTGGCATATTCAGCCCAAACCGGATCGGTCAGGAAGTTATAGGGGCCGATCTGAATTAATGTGGTTGCGTGACCAATAAACCAGACTTGCCAGTCATCCAGAGCTGCATCTGGACGCTGCTGTGGCAATGCGCGTGGACGAGAAAAAAACTCGGCACGCTCTTCATCAAGATTAACATTCCAGGTTTTGGATTTTCGGGTAATGAGCCATTTGTATAAATCAAAGCGACCACGCGATAGAGAAGCATGCTCAAGATTACGAAACTGTTTTCCGTCGAAATGATCTGAATGCAGATACTCAAACACTGGCTTAGACCAGAGATGTTTCCAACTGGATTCCGTGATTAACTGGAATTTTTTAGTTTTGAGAAGATCTTGCATAAACATCCACTATTTATTATTCGCTATATGCAAGACAACAACCTCTTGAAATGGTCAAGCGGTGCATCTTTTAATGAGCATACAAACTAAAAACAGGCACACTACAACATAGTATGAAATCCGTCACAGAAAATCATGTATGTTTTTGTTATTTTTAGCAAAAAAATGGCATTTCATCGGCCTTATGGCTGGCTGAAGTCTGGGATTATCTAGAAAAATATTGCTCTTGTCCTTCTGTCTAAAAATACAAAATGATACTCAATATTTATAAGCCCATGCTGACAAAAGCATGTCTGCCCATTGATGATTTTATGATGAAATTCGCCATACCTCAGTATCATCACATCAATTGTGCGAGAAAGGCAAGTTGAGATCAAAATACCAACCTCAAGCGTTTTTTAGATCTTTATACACGACCTTGAGTTCGTTCCAGCCATACGGCCTTGGTTTGGGGTTTCACAAATAAAGCAATAATTTCCGGGTGCAGCTGTTTAATCTGCGCTTCGATCCGGTTGACACAGGCTTCAATTTCATCAGAAGTTAAATCATCTTTAAATTCCAGACTCAATGATGCAATGACTTGCTGAGCGCCCATCTGCTCAGTCAATACCCCATTGGCACTGAAAACTGCCGCATCCTGTTGAGCAATGTTTAATACATTTTCACGCAGTCTTGGATCTGCCGTTTCACCTAGTAACAAACCTTTGGTTTCACGTGCCAGAAACCAGGCAGAGACCGCCAGCACGATACCAATTAAAATCGATGCGGCACCGTCCAATTCAGGAATATTCAGTTGATGCGCCAGAAAAATACCAACCAGAGCAATCACCAAACCGACCAGGGCGGCAGTATCTTCAAATAACACGGTAAAGGTCGTTGGATCTTTACTGTGTCGAAATGCTTCAAAATATCCCAGATTTCCCTTTTGTTTACGAAAGGTTTTTAAAGCCACTGACCATGAAAATCCTTCAAAAAGAATCGCCAGACCCAGCACAATATAATTGATCAATGGATCCTGCATGACTTCAGGTTGAAGAATATGCTGTATCCCTTGATAGATGGACACAATCGCACCCAGGGCAAAAACCATCAGTGCCACAATAAAGGCCCAAAAATACAGTTCACGCCCATAACCAAAAGGATGTTTGGCATTTGCCGGTTTTTCTGATTTTTTCATGCCATATAACAGTAAAATTTCATTCAAGGTATCTACTACGGAATGAATTGCCTCACTGAACATGGCAGAACTATTGGTTATATAGGACGCAATAAATTTCACCAGCGCAATCGCCAGATTACCAAACAGGGCTGCATAGACTACGATTTTATTGGATTCAGACATCCTGACACTGTCCTAAATAAGCTTGTGCAAGCTTGAATGATTTATGTATCAAAATCTTAATCATTTATTTTTGAAAGTTGTTTTACAAATTGTTGCTTAGTCGTGATCTCTCACGTTGTTGAATCACTTTACTCTCTACTCAAATAATAAAAGGGCTTTCGCCCTTTTGGTTTTTACAGTTTTAATGCTTGGAAAAATACTGTTCGCGCCACTCTTTCCAGAAATACATGATGATCCCGAACATCACCACAGCAATTCCCGCAAAAGCATGACTGCTGATAATTTCATGATTTAAGGTTGCCCCCAGTACCAAGGCAATCACTGGCGTCATCACATTACTCAATGAGACGGTGGAAGCATTTAGACGGCGAATCAGCCAGAAATAACACAGCATTGCCACAATCGAAGACATGATCATGGTAAATATAAAACCGATCATGGCCTGTGTGCTAGGTAACTGAGTCGGCATATGTTGCCAGATAAACGGCACTAAAATGACTGAACCAGCCACGGAGACCAGCAATGAACCTGTAGCTTGCGACATCGGACTCAAGGGGGCACTGATCTGTTTAACCCAGAAGATCGAGCTGATATAAGACACCATACTGATCAGCATCAGCACTACACCCCAAGGATTGATCTTGCTGTCTGCCGAGTCGGCAAAAACAAAACATAAACCGGCGACGGCCACTGCCATGCCGAGCCATTGCAGCCAGATCAGTTTATGGGTTTTTAAAATCACATGACCGATTAAACCGGCGATCAGCGGTGAAAAACCAAAAATTAGCGCCATCAAACCTGAGGTCAGATAATTGGCCGCCAGATAAATAAACAGCTGCGCACCGATTAAATTCAAACTGCCTGCCAGATAACTTTTCATTGAAGTGCGGTCAAAAGGCAGCGGGTCGCGCATGATCTTCAGCAGGAACAACGCAATAATCAAGGCACCAAAATAGCGAATGATCAGCACCCACATCGGGTGAATCTCGGCCACGCTCCAGACAATCGCCAGTGGCGTTGCCGCCCAGATCAGCACCAATAAAGCGTAAATACTTGCCGTGACCGGCAATGAAGATGAAGAACTCATAAGTCTCCTAAACGAGGCCAAGAAGTTCTGGATCAGCAACTTCAAAAATAGCGTATAGCGAATTCATGCTGAGATGAAGTTTTAATTTTTGATAAATTCATCAAGTTTCGTGCATAAAAAACAGACCTATGCAAAACATAGGTCTGTCCAAAAATATCTCAATACAACTTAAGCAATTTTGCGTAAGTCTTGCGCGATATCCAAATGTTTTTCAACATCAAACGCCGTACTTTTGCTGATCATTTTTTTCAAATGACGCATTTCTTTGGCTGCATTCACGGTAATCCCGCCAACGATCTGACCATCAGTCACACCATACATCACGAATGAATTGTCTGCACCTTTGGCTGTATCCATTTCACCACGGATATGCCATTCAGCTGCGGCCATATCGCCGACAAACTGGAAATTGATATTCAGCTGATCCGTCCAGAACCAGGCCGGATTGGCTTTCGGATGTTCCACCCCCATCACGTGACGCGCAAAGATACCTGCCTGAAGGTTGGCATTTTCCCAGGTTTCCACGCGGCGGTGATTGCCACAGTCACGCAACTGAGTCGCAACATCGCCTGCTGCATAAATGTCAGCATTCGAGGTTTGGCAATGTTCATTGACTTTAATCGCAACATCAACGTCCAGACCGGCATCTACGGCAAGCTGTGCATTTGGCACGATCCCGATTCCGTAAACTACAGCATCAGCACGAAGCTCTTCACCGCCTTCCAGCGTTACCACGACTTCTTCTCCGTCTAAACGGCAATCTGCAATCTTGGTTTCAAGACGCACATCGACCTGGTTTTGACGATGCTGTTCCAGCAGGAATTCGCTCAGGATTTGTGGTGAACAACGGCCCATGACCATTGGACCCATTTCGATCACAGTCACCTGACAGTCTTTGTAACGTGCTGAAGATGCCAGCTCAAGACCAATCACGCCACCACCAATCAGGATGATACGGCGACCGGCTTGAAGCACAGGCACCAGCGCTTGTGAATCTTCCAGGTTACGCAGGGTATAAACGTGTTTGCCCAAAGCATCGAAATTAGGCAAACGGCGCGCGGTGCCACCTGTTGCAAGCAAGAGTTTGTCGTAAGCAACAACATCACCGTTCAGGAGTTCAACCGTTTTCGCTTCGGCATTGATTTTCATCACGCCATTACCGCGAATTGTTTCCACCCCTAAATCTGCCAGTTTCTGTTCTGACAGGATTTCGATCTTGGTCTCTTCAGGTTTTAGAATCACATCTTTAGACAACGGTGGACGCTCATAAGGAAGATGGCTTTCATCACCAATTAAAGTGATTTTGCCTTCATACTTGTTGCCACGAAGTTCTAAAATTGCGCTCGCACCTGCCTGGCCAGCACCCACGATCACGATGTTGTTTACGTTGCTCATTTTCTTAACCTTTTAACTCTGCAGATACGATACCGAAGCCGGCAATCCATTCGCTGATGTCTTCATAGCAATGCGTGGTCATTTCATACTCACCCATTTCGCTTAAGGCAGCGAAGGCAGCCATCCAAGAACGGACTTCCTGACCACCACGACCACCATCACGGCGGATTTCAGCTTCAGTCATCGCTTCTAATGTTGCAAAATCAGCGTTCTTGAAGGTTTCCAGCAGGGCAATATCCCATTCAGCATTCAAAGGCACGGCAACTGACGTATCCCCTGCTGCCAGCTTTTGACCCACTGCAATAATTTTGGATTGACGTGCATGACGTGCTTCAGGCGTTGGATAACGGCCTGCAATCAGGAACTCTTCCACTTCTGGTGGTACTGCACCCATTTGCGGTGTAGGTGGATCATGTGAAAGACCACCGGTACCTAAAACAAGCACACGCTCATTTTCAAGGTTTAAAGACTTGATGTATTGACCCACAGCACGGCCCAAAGCGATGGTACGTTTGGTGGTTGGCATAGGTGCAGCAGCGCCATTAATAAAAATTGGAATCGTTGGATAACGATCAAGTTTGCCTTCACACAGGAAATGTAAGGGCTGAGTCACGCCATGGTCGGCCTGCATACGGTATGAGTAGGCAACATCCACGCCTTCATCCAGTACACGTCGAACCAGATCTAATGCCTTGTCTTCAGGTACATCAATATGATCATTGTCTTTACCATAATCCCAGTCACCTGCAGCTTTGGCACGAATACCGACGCAGAAACTTGGCATCAGGTCATAGAAGAAACCATTAAAATGATCTGGACCAAAAGTGATGATCAGGGTTGGGTCGTAAGCTTTTACTTCAGCAGAGAGTTTTTCAAAAGCAGCACGAACTTTTTGCTTTTTTGATTGATCTTGAGGTGAAGCAAATTCCATTAAAGGACTGTGCGATGCACAAATAAGTTTAACGGCCATGAGAGACTCCTAGAAGGAAAGCAGCCCTGAGAGAAGAGGCTGCCGGTAAGTCCATTTGAATGAGACTAGATGTTTATTCGTCAAAGAAACCTGCACGTGGCTGACGTAGGCCACGAATACCCAGACCGCATTCTGCATTGATCAGAACACCAGTCAAAGGACGGTTGTTTTGACGAGATGCCAACAGCACGTATGAACCGGTCATATCTTCCGGTTCAGGCAAGAAATTCAGTGGCATGCCACGTGCAATTTTCTCAGGATCACGCGCATCGAGCAGGCCCACATTTTCCTGGCCGAGCGATGCCGCGCCTTTGATATTCACATTCATACCTGACGGCGCAACCGCGTTCACTCGTACTTTAGGCGCAAGCTCGTAGGCCAGTTCTTTCATAATGCCCACCCCTGCATGCTTAGATGCAGTATATACAGGGCCTCCGCCAGCGGAGTACAGTGCCGAATTAGACAAAGTAAATATGATAGAACCTTCAGAAGCGATCAATGCATCCAGTGCAGCCTTCGCACCGAGGATCAGAGATTTGGTATTAATGCCCATAATCTCGTCAAAGGCTTTCTCCAGCTGCTCACCTGAGGTATTGACGATATCGGCATAGTGATCCCAGATACCGGCATTACCAACGAAACAATCGAGTTTACCGAAACGTTCCACAGTTGCTTGAACTGCACGAACATTATCTGCATAGCTGGCTACATCACCTTCGATCGCAAGAACTTTTCCACCGAAGTGTTCATTTAATGCATCTACTTTAGCTTTTGAACGTTGAAGAACCGCAACTTGTGCACCTTCCTCAATAAAACGCTCTACCAAAGCCCAGCCTAAGCCTGAACCACCACCAGTAATAA
The DNA here is from genome assembly GCF_000369665.1 of Acinetobacter sp. CIP 51.11. Classification (GTDB taxonomy): domain Bacteria; phylum Pseudomonadota; class Gammaproteobacteria; order Pseudomonadales; family Moraxellaceae; genus Acinetobacter; species Acinetobacter lwoffii_S. Next base: position 539,161 of record NZ_KB850128.1, on the reverse strand, counting down.
GTGCAACTTCGCCTTGTAGCCAACCCATGCTTACTCTCCTGCCATCTCTACAAACAATTGACCATCTTCAACAATCACTGGGAATGTTTTGATTGGATCAGTTGCAGGTAGACACAATGCTTCACCTGTTTTTAAACAGAAACGTGCTGAATGTAATGGACATTCAACAGTACCGTCATCTTCAAGGTAACCTTCCGACATAGAAGCATTACCATGACTGCATTTATCGTTCATAGCGAAGAATTCACCGCCATTGTTAAATACAGCCAGCGCTTCGATACCGTTTACGCCACAATCTACTTTTAACGCTTCGCCTTCGTCTAATTCGTCAACTTGGCAAACAAAAATCTTATTCATTAGAAGAATACACTCAGGTTATGTGAGCTATATGTCGCTTGATCAAGCGTGATCTTACGGTTGAAGATCTGGAAGCCGAGGCCGCCTTCAACTTTACGGATCTTGTCATGACGTTTACCGCAGTAAATGACAATGTCTTTCTCTTTTTGCGTACGATATAGCAAATACGTTACGTACACGTCGTATTCGCCTTCAACTTCAGTTGGCTCTACGATCACGTTGCTCACCATGTGGGTGGTACGTGATGGAGGCTCTTCAGCCCAGGCCATACCGGTTTCAAGACGCGCAACACGACGTTCGAGCAAGTCTTTGGTGTCGTTGAATACCCAAGTGGTAGGTGGTTCAACTGAACGACGACGGTCACGGGTTTGTGCGTTTGGCGTGGTACGTAGCGTGTAAGAAATATCTTCAGCTAACGTATCTAACCATTCGCGGAATTTCCAATCGTCTAGCAATTTTGCTTCGCGATAAAGGAACTGACTAATTTGGTGATGAAGTTCTAAGCTGATTTGACTCATTTCATAAGCCCCTTCTCATATTCGTCAGCTGCTTTTTCCACGTCTTCCCATTTTTCATGGATCAATAAATCTGCCCAGCGGCGGTACATACCACGTGCTGCAGTTTCAGAGAAAATGTAGTTGGTGATACCTGGGATACCATCTTCACGTACTTTTTCGTTGCCTTTACCCATTTCCATAATGAGTTTGTTTTGACGCGCTTTATAACCACGTAAAACTTTTTGGATCTCGATCCAGTTTTCAGAGTCATCTTGCTCCAGGAAACCGGCTGGACCAAAGGCACGCGTTGCAGAACGTTCAAATGCTTCTTTCACTTCTTGAGATGCTTCAGCATCAGCAATACAGAATGCCCACACTTCAGTTTTGTTTGGACCACGTGGGTGCCATACACGAAGTGTTGCAGTACCGTTCAACCAAGACAAAGTTGGGAACATGGTGTTGTGACCTGCAAGACGCAGTGCACGAGTCTCGCCTAGGCGCTCTTTAACTTCGTCGTACGTTTCACGGAAGTAGTTGGCAACTTCACCGTCAACCCACACGTTTGCGTCTGGTTTCTCTGTGAAGAAGAAGCCTGAACCATGACCGCGTGAACCATACTGGATCGCGTCTTTCGCAGTTTCCCAAACTGGACGAGCAGTTTGCGCAGCACCTAATTTCTTAGAAGATTCGTCATCTGGTTTCGCGCCCAATACTTGGATCGCAGAAGCGTGAGAGAACAATGCGTGGTATTGGTCAGATGCAAACTGTTCCGCTGCAAACTTCCAGTTACACTCGATTTCCCACTTGTGTACACCACCAATGATTTCAGTACCACCTGGACGACGGTCAACAACGCCATCTAAGTACCAAGCGATATCACCCATGTATTCTTCTAGGTCAGGTGTGGTTTCATCCCAACAAGCGAATACCAAGCCTTTGTAAGACTTCACACGATTCACTTCAACCAGACCCCATTGCTCTTTACATGCACCATGTGGGTAAGCACGATCTTCAAGCGGGATATCTTTTAAAGAACCGTCAATGCCGTATGACCAACCGTGGTACGGGCAAGTAAATGCACGGGTATTACCACAGTCAGCGAAGCTCACACGCATAGAGCGGTGACGGCACTGGTTTAAAAATGCTTTGATTGAGCCGTCTTTTTGACGTGCCACAATGATTGGATCTTCACCCATATAGGTGTTGAAGAAATCACCAGCCTTAGGAATTTGGCTTTCATGGCAAAGGAATAACCAAGTACGACCGAAAACACGTTCGAGTTCTAATTCGTAAATGTCAGGATCTGTATAAATAGATGGCGTAATACGTCCATTTTGTGCATCGACTAAAGCATCGATTTCGCGCACATCAATTTTTCCACTCATGAAAAGCTCTCCTGTGACCTATCTTTGGCACAAAGTAATAGACTCAACTTTTCAACGATGATGGATTTGACAGCGTTTTTCGGGAAATATTTTTTTTGTTTCAATTAAGAGCTTAAAGCAATTATTAAGCACGTGAATTTTTATATTAAAACATCTATTAATCCCGCCAGAGCATTTAGTTTATGAATGGGAAAATAATCTTCACGACATAGTTGTTTATAGATTATACTTTGAGGAAATTATAGTAAGACATTTTTTGGATTACTCTTTGGGTTGATGACATGGAATTACGACACCTTCGCTACTTTATCACCGTTGCTGAAGAGCTCAATTTTAGTAAGGCAGCACTTAAACTTTATACGGCTCAACCCTCACTTAGCCAGCAAATCAAAGACCTGGAAGAAGATGTTGGGGTAAAACTACTCAACCGAACCAAACGTAAAGTAGAGCTGACCGAAGAAGGCGCCGTATTCCTGGAACAGGCCCGTCTCACCCTGGCACAAGCGGACAAGGCCGTTGCCATGGCACGTCAGGTGTCACAGGCCAAGCAGCAAATGCTCCGCATCGGTTTTGTACCGGTAGCCGAGATGAAAATCTTCCCGTATATCTTGCCAAATCTACGTGTACAGAACCCGGATTTAAAAATTGAACTGCTCAGCCTGAACAACAATGAGCAAATGCGTTTGTTAAAAAAAGGTGATTTGGATCTGACATTTACCCGTCATAATTTCAATAGTGATGAAATTGAAAGCCAGTTCGTGATTCGTGAACCGCTGATTTTCCTGCTGCCTAAAGATCACCCTTTAGCAAAATACGAAAGAATTCCTGTTAAAGCATTGAATGGTATTGATTTTATTATTCCATCAGCAGAGCAGTCATTGACCCTGAATCAGGCGATTCTGGACTTTGCCAAAGCCAACGGCATTGAATTCAATATTGTGCAAAAGGCCGATAATATTTTATTTAATATCAACTCGATCGGAATGGGCTTGGGCTGTACCATTTTGCCGGGCTATATTGCACCGCTGACCATGGATAATACCGTGATTCGTCCGCTGGACGTGGAGTTGCCCTATTTAGACCTGTATGTCAGCTACCATAAAAACAACAAATCCTATGCCGTCAGCAAATTTCTTGAACTTTTGACCCGTGTGTTCTATCTGGATATTTACCGTAGCGAACAAAATTAATCCCATTTCTTCCCTCTATCAGGCATATGCCATTCAACTTTTGATAGGCATGTGCTTTTATTATTTTATTATTTTATGCTTAAGAATTCGTTTTTAATTCTATTTTGTGATAAAGAATCTATTTCTAGCGTTTAAATTTGTCACTTGACCTCGACCAAAATTGTGTATTTTTAGCTCTAAATGTGCTGCATTTACCACTTAAGTCTAATAAAATTTAATTCGGATTTTTCTCAGTTTAAATAGCTCAAACCTATAAAAATTATTAGATTTTTAGATTTATCCAAATAAATGAGAATCAAACTCACTTAGGTACGCTACCTTAAATATTCCCGATATAAAAAAGGATGACCGAAGCCATCCTTTTTAAAACTACATCGAGCTTATTTTACGCCGTGTACAGCCAAGTAGTTTTTGATCACAGTGTTGAACTCATCTGCTTTTTCAACTTGAGACCAGTGACCACATTGGCTGAAGATATGTGCATCAGCATTTGGCACGATGTTCAGGATGTCCCAAGTACGAGAAACCGGAATCACCACGTCTTGCGTACCATGAATCAATAGTACAGGCACAGTAATGTCTTTCATTTTTTCGAAGTCTAATGGGAATTCGAAACGGTCACGGTCACGTGCGCCAACCACATCCATTAAACGATTTGATGCATAGTCATTTGCAGCAGAAGCAAAACGTACTTTTACCAGTTCATCAGTAATCAGGTCTTTGTTTACGACAAACATAGAAAGGGTTTTCTTGATTCCTTCTTCTGTAAGAACTGGGTTTGCGTGAGCTTTAAGTGCAGCTGTCTGTTTCGCACCGCCCGTACCCATAGACACGATACCCAAAATACGATCTGGATAATCCAATGCCATCTGGAATGCTAACCAGCCACCCAGAGAGTTACCGACCAACCAGGTTTTTTCGATACCCAAAGCATCTAGCGTACGGATCGCATGATCTACCCAGGCACGGATACCATATTCAGTACCCGGTGCAACCACAGTTTGGCCATAACCAATGGTATCAATCGCGATACAACGCGCTTGCTCACCAATTTGTGGCAGGTTTAACCACCAGTTTGCCGCGGCCGATACACCTGTACCTGAACCGTGTAAAAATAGAATAGGCGTACCTTCACCAATTTCGTGGTAATGGGTCAACTCGCCTTCAGCAGTTTCAATCCATTTGTCTTCTAAGCCAAAGAATGGATCTGTTTGATAGTCAGGGATTTGAACAGTGCTCATATTGCTTCCTCTTACAGTCTTTCGCTTGCGTGTCCCTCTATTTTCAAGAATTCGACGTCAAGTTGACTCATTAAAATGACTTGTGTACACCCTTATATTAACCGCTCAACCGCAGCAAACTGATACAAAATTACGATTGCACCCAACAAAATAGATATAATTTAAGTATTTGTTTTATATATTTTTTTATAAATTAAACCCTACATAAACTAAGGCTTTAACTGCATTCTTAAACCAAAAAGCAGCCAGAAGACTGACTGCTTTTAAAATATACGCGTATTAGAATTTATGCGTATAAGTGGTGGCGACACGGTATTCTTGCAGGTCTGGTTTTGCTGGATTGGCAAAATTCACATCAATATACATCGCCTGTACACCCAAACCTTTTAATTTACCTTCTGGCACAGTGTAGTTCACGATGGCATTCACTTCATCCGTATTGAAGTTCTGACCTTGATACGCCCCAGTACCTTTCTGATCATAACCTTTGAAATATACGGCTGTTGCATTTAAGCCTTTTGCACCCATTTCAGAGAAGTCATAGCCATAAGAAACACTCCATGACTTTTCTTCTGGCGCGGTAAAAGTCGCTACCCCCCAGTTCGCCAGATAAGGCTGTGGCACCCAGCCACCCAATGTCGGGAATGCGCTATCACCAAACATTTGCTGGTAACCTACACCTACGGTATGTGCACCATGATTCACTTTTGCAGCGACAGATAATGCTTGGTTATCGATCTCACCATACAGCTTGTCACCTGACTCCGAGTTATCGAAGTAACGGATGTGGCTATCTAATTTGGTTTTTTCACCAAGCGCAGTTTTATAATTCACACCCAGATAATGCTGTTGGTAAATGTCTTGAACATCGGCATACCAGTAGCTCGCCCCTACTTCTTTAGTAAGTTGGTGGTCTACACCCGCAATCCACATGCCATCAGCTTCAGCACCCGTATCATAGAAACTTGGTGGAGCAAATTTAGTTAAATCACGGAACTGGTTGTCATAACGGTTGTTAATACCATCAATATAAGCCAGAGTTAACTTGGTATCTTTAAGGTCTTTAGACTCTAACCAGGCACCACTATAAGTCGTCAATAACTGACGCGATGGATCAAATACCAAGACTGGAGATACAGGCAATAACTCACCGACTTTCAGTTCAGTTTGTGACACTTTGGCTTTTAAGGTCGCGCCGACTTTACCGAAATGGTCTTTTGATTCTTTGCCATCGTGTGGTAAAACCCAGTCCGGATTTTTATCACGGCCATTGAGTTTAACTGCATGCTGAACCAGTACATCAGCACCGACCTGCACACCACCACCGATATCGTGATAACCGGACTTGGCATCCAGAGTCACGCCTTGTGACCAAGAACCCCAGTTACGTGATGAGTAGTTATCTTGATACTGACGGTCTAGATAAAAGTTTTTAAATTTGAGTTGAACATTGCTGTCGTCAATAAAGTCTGCATTCGTTGCAGTTGTCCCTAAAGTTGCTGTCGCAGCAAGCATTGCAATCCGTAAATTGTGACGACGCATGATGAGTTCCCCATTCAGCTGATAAAATCCATGCCGCCATCATGCGCAAGTCGGTTTAAATAAAAAATCCGACCACAGTATTAAACTTTTGCTCTTTTAGCTCTCCATATTCCAAGCCCAGATTTAAGCGCTCAATCTCTTAGATTTTAAACCGATTAAAGAAAATAAAAATTTGACCGGATATTTAATTTATTTTTTGTTTTCTCTATTAATAAGCGCAATTTTTTTTTAAAATATTGAGCCACTATTTTTTATTTATCGTTTTTATGTTTAAGGAAAAAATTAAACTAAAATAATCTTCACATAACACTATAACTAAAATATCTGAGATCAGAGTTTTAATATATTATTAAAACTACTTCATAATAAAAAAGCATCCACTTTGGATGCTTTTTTATTAGCCTTATTTTAATACGATTGCATTAAAAATTAAGCTTGTAACTCACGCGCTTTAGACATGGTTAATGCCAGGTCTTCAATCATGTCTTCCTGACCACCAACCGTACCACGGCGACCAAGTTCCATCAGGATTTCACGCGCAGATACGCCATATTTCGCTTCAGCGCGTTTAGCAAACAACAGGAATGAAGAGTAAACACCGGCATAACCTAAAGTTGCCGCATCACGGTCGGCACGGATCGGGTTGTGCATCATTGGAATCACCAGATCTTCAGCAACGTCTTGTACTTTAAACAAGTCAACACCAGTGTCCATACCCATACGGTTTGCCACAGCGATAAACAATTCGAGTGGTGTATTACCCGCACCAGCACCTAAACCTGCAGACGCCAAATCAACACGTACCGCACCCGCTTGAACCGCAGCAACAGTATTCGATACACCCATGCCTAAGTTGTGGTGACCGTGGAAACCAAGCTCAATGCTTGAATCCAAGTGTTGACGTAAGTGACCCACACGGTCGATCACGTCCTGCGGAAGCATATAACCCGCTGAATCTGTCACGTAAATACAGTTTGCACCGTAAGACACCATCTTGTTTGCTTCTTCAAGCAATTTTTCAGGAGATGCCATATGCGCCAACATTAAGAAACCGACGGTGTCCATTTCTAGTTTACGTGCAGCGGTGATGTGCTGCTCAGAACAATCCGCTTCAGTACAATGCGTCGCCACACGAATGGTAGAGACACCAATTTCATGTGCCATTTTCAAATGGTCAACCGTACCGATACCAGGTAAAAGCAATGCAGAAATTTTTGCATTTTTCATACGTGGCACAACAGCGGATAAATATTCTTCATCCGTTGCAGCAGCAAAACCGTAGTTCACTGATGAACCGCCAAGGCCGTCACCGTGCGTTACTTCAATTAAAGGTACGCCGGCATCATCAAGTGCTGTTGAAATTGCAATCATTTGCTCAACAGTCGTTTGATGGCGCTGCGGGTGCATACCATCACGTAAAGTCATATCATGAACAATAATCTTAGACATTTTGGTATTCCTTTAAGCTTCAGCGGTGTTGAACACGTGTTCTGCGAACATTTCTGCAGTACGTGCAGCTGCTGCAGTCATAATATCCAGGTTGCCTGCGTATTTCGGCAGGAAGTCACCCAGACCTTCAACTTCCAAGTAAATTGATACACGGTTGCCATCAAATACAGGACCATTTACAAGCTTGTAACCTGGTACGTATTTTTGAACTTCCTTGATCATGGCATGTACAGATTCAGTGATCGCTGCCTGATCCGGCTCACCTTCTACTAGACAGTGAACAGTATCACGCATCATTAGAGGTGGCTCAGCCGGGTTAATGATGATGATCGCTTTACCTTGTTTCGCGCCGCCGACTTTCTCAATGGCACCTGCAGTAGTACATGTGAATTCATCAATGTTTTTACGCGTTCCCGGACCAACCGACTTAGTCGATACAGTTGCAATGATTTCGCCGTATTCAACAGGTTGAACGCGAGAAACCGCAGCCACCATCGGAATCGTTGCCTGACCGCCACATGTCACCATGTTCACGTTTGGTACTTCGCCCGCTTGTAGTAATGCTTCAAGGTTGACTGGTGGTACACAAAATGGACCAATCGCAGCAGGCGTTAAGTCGATCATCAACACGCCAAGTTCATTCAGCTTGCGGCTGTTTTCAGCATGGACATAGGCAGAAGTTGCATCGAATGCAATTTTGATGTCATCAACAATCACATGAGGAAGAAGACCATCAACGCCTTCAGCTGTGGTTTTTAAACCCATTTTCGCAGCACGCGCCAAACCTTCAGAAGTCGGGTCAATCCCCACCATCCAAACAGGTTCTAACCATTCGCTACGTTGTAATTTATAAAGCAAATCAGTACCAATATTCCCTGGACCGATCATTGCACATTTAATCTTTTTCATGAATGTACTCTCTTGGAATCTTGATTATTCAGCAGCGAATGCAGCGGTTACTGAACCGAAGCCTTCAATTTCAACTTTGAATTCATCACCTGGTTGCGCCACAACCATTGGACCTAAGGCACCCGTCAAGATGATGTCGCCTTTTAACAGCGGACGACCACGGCGTACCATTTCATCAGCCAGCCAAACAGCAGCATTCAATGGGTTGGCCAGACATGCTTTACCCACGCCTTGAGAAACGACTTCCTCACCGCGCGTCATCACCATCTTGCAGTTCACCAGATCAAGATTTTCTAATTTAACCGGCTGAGAACCCAAGACAAATGCAGCAGAAGATGCGTTATCCGCCACAGTATCAATCAGGCTGATTTTCCAGTTTTCGATACGGCTATCGACCACTTCAATTGCAGGCAATGCATAATCAGTTGCGCTGATAATGTCTGCATAGGTGTGTTTTTCTTTGGTTAAATCCTGGTTAATCACCAATGCGATTTCCGCTTCAACTTTCGGCTGAATCAGAAGGCCGGCTGGAATTGCTTCACCATCGCCATAGGCCATGTCGGCAAATAACATACCGAAATCCGGCTGATCTACACCTAGTTGCGCTTGAACGACTTTAGACGTCAAACCAATTTTACGACCCACCAGACGGCGACCTTCAGACAAAGCACGCTCGGTATTCACTTCCTGAACGGCATAGGCGATATCTACGTCAGCACTTTCACCGCCAAGTTCCGGGCGAATCGGTGCGATCGCAGTTTGTGATAATTCAGCGCTACGAAGTGCTTGTGCAACTGATTCAATAACAGCAGAATTCGACATCAATGTTTCCTTAAACTGCAAAAATTAGGCTTATGCCGGGATCTAAGAGGGACAGAAAGTATGCAAAGGATCAGGCTGATCATCCGCATGGAATGTCTTTCTCAGAGCGAGCATAGGAATAAACAGTTTTAGGATGGGAAAAATCCGGCGTTTGTGCCAATAGTTATTTTATTTTTTGCTATAGCTATTATCTATAAGAATAATTTATAAAAAACGAAATAAAACAAAATCTTATTATTTAAAATACATCGTTATTTAGCAAAATAACTGCCATAATATGACCGAATAAAATCAGTACAATTACGACTTTAGACTAAAAGATAAGATCCAGCGCTTAAATCTGCAGCATTCCCCAGCCAATTCAAACCGGGGAAACACATTTCTTGCACTGCAACCAAGATACTGGATTAAACTGCTTGTTTCCATTGGACTTTAGCCAACAATGCACTATGCAAAGCAGCCACATCATCCACGATACAGACTGGATTAAATTGAGCCAAAAGTTCAGGCGCATGTACGCCATAACTTACCCCAACACTTGGCATGGCAATATTTTGCGCCATTTCCAGATCATAAGACGTATCACCGACCATAATCGCATGTTCAGCCTGCACACCGGTTTCTGCCAGAATTTCTTCTAACATTAATGGATGAGGTTTGGAAAGGGTTTCGCTGGCTGCGCGCGTGGTCACAAATAGCTCCTCACTGTTCGTCTGTTTCAATACACGATCCAGACCTTTACGACTTTTCCCTGTAGCGACAGCCAGTTTCACGCCTTGCTGCTGTAAATCCGCGAGCATGTGCGCTACGCCTTCAAACCAGGAATCTCCTGATGAGTTGGCAACATAGTGATCTGAATAGGCCTGTAAAATATCGCTATGTAATTCTGGCACGGTTGGGAAAAGTTGCTGTGCAACTTCAGGTAAACCTAGTCCAATAATACTTTTCGCATCTGCATCCGTTAAAGGCTGCTGAAATAGCTGTGCGGCAAACTGCAAACTCGCTACGATTTGACCAACTGAGTCAAATAAAGTGCCATCCCAATCGAAAATGACCAATTTTAAAGGTGAGTTCATAAAAGGTTTCCTAGATTTTATTCGGTGTTTGACAAAACTTTGAGAGACTAGTGTTCTTCACCTCACCCCAACCCTCTCCTAAAACGAGAGAGAGAGATCCAATACTGAATAACTGACAGTCAAATTTATATGATGACACTTGATAGAATCAAAACTATTCAAAAAGATCTGAGACAGATTCCCACTTCTAATTAGGAGAGAGAAAACATTTTTTCTTCGTACATAATGCTTCTAAACATTAAAATACTAGCTTCACGTAATCTGAGCAAATGACAGAAGATTTTACGTGATGTCCCCCCTCTCCTTTTTAAAGGAAAGGGCTAATGCCTAAAATCTTCCCTAGCCCCTCTTTAAGAAAGAGGGGAATTCCCTCCTTTTTCAAAGGAGGGTGAGGGTGGATTGAATTTATTAAAAGAAAAAAATAATTCCTTACTGAGCAGCCGGTTTATCCGCCTTCTGCGCTCTTAACTGCGCCACCAGACTCTGCATATCTTCCGGTAATGGCGCTTCAATCACTGGATAGCCCGGAATGTCCAGACGCATTGCATGTAAACACAAACGGCGTGGTTTTGGCCCACGATATTCTGTTTCATGACCATACTTTTCATCGCCTACTAGCGGATGACCAATACTCAAACCATGAACACGAATCTGATGGGTACGACCCGAAAGCGGAGATGCATATACCAGTGTGGCATGCATAAAACGTTCCTGCACATTCCACTGGGTCTTAGACTCTTTGCCTTCTTTCGGCGACACGCAGACACGACGTTCACCATTGGCCAGCTCGTAACGATGTAAAGGTGCATCAATCAGCTGTTTATCCAGACTGACCTGCCCTTTTACTACAGCGGCATAGGTTTTTTTGATTTTATGTTCACGCAACATATCTTGTAATGTTTTCAGCACGCTACGCTTTTTGGAAATCATCACCAGACCGGAAGTATCACGGTCAATCCGGTGAATCAGTTCCAGATACTTTTTACCGGTTGCGGCACGCAAGCCCTCAATCAGGCCATAGGCCACACCGCTACCACCATGCACAGCAATCCCGGAAGGTTTATTCACGACCATCAAACCTTCATCTTCATAAATCACACGGGCCAATAAGCCTTGTGCCACTTTGTCAGAAACAGGTGCAGCAGATTCATCTTTCTGTTCATAGCGAATCGGCGCAACGCGAATCTGGTCACCGATTGCGAGTTTGGTTTCTGCTTTAATGCGTTTTTTATTAACGCGAACCTGGCCTTCACGAATCAGACGATAGATACGGCTTTTTGGCACACCTTTCAGACGACTAAACAGGAAATTATCGATGCGTTGTCCATCTTGATGTTCATCCACTTCAAACCAAGTGACGTTTTGCCATTGTTGCGTAGAATTCATACAGTTACTATGACCCAAAAAATACTAAAATTGATTAAAAACTGATCACTTAGGTTATGCTTTACACAAGAAACATAAGCTTAGCCCATAGGCAGATGATGCAAGGTTTGATATAGTCAGCGCACGGAAACCATCGTTTGTGAGTAAAAGTTGAATCATTTCAGATTTTTCTGAACTTGATTGTTCAATTAAAGACTCACATGATACGGGAAGGTCCCCAAAGAATTATGCCACGCCGAAGGCTTATTATATCGGCAAACAAAGCAAACTGTTGCGTTTAATTGTACCTCAGGTACATAAATCAGTTTGTCTTAAAAAATATGTCGCCAACTTTGTTGGTTTTTAAACGTAAACTGATACACATCAGATTAGTCGCAACCTGAAGACGACTTCAGGCTACAGCGTTGATGCATTGGATCTGCACAGTTTGTAAAGATACGACGACAATTCCGTATCAAGACACTTTCTATAAAGAAGGGATGATCTTCGAGCAATGTGACAGTGAAAGTTACACACATCCAATGCACCGCTCGTCCGCCAGTGAAGCGTTCAGGTGACTTTAATCCGTTTAAAGATTGAAGCCGTATTGCCATCATCAATACGTGAATCAAAAACCGAAGCCCATCTATATTAAATAGAGCTCGGTCATAAAAGACTCAAACCACAATGAAATTCATTGCAGATTTGAGCCATTGATCCGTGATGTGTGATGTTCGCTACGTGTATAGCGATTTTTTGCTGTGTATCACTATAAGGTGTTACACCCATGAAACGTATGTTGATTAATGCAACACATGCCGAAGAAATTCGCGTTGCACTTGTCACTGGTCAGCGTCTTTACGATTTTGATTTAGAAAATCGTACCCGTGAACAAAAAAAATCCAATATCTACAAAGGTCACGTGACTCGCGTTGAACCTTCTTTAGAAGCTGTATTCGTTGAATATGGTGCAGGTCGCCAAGGCTTCCTGTCAATGCGTGAAATCGCAAATTCATATTACAAAGCCGACCCTCGCCAAACTTCAAATATCCGTGAACTGATCACTGAAGGCACCGAACTTCTGGTTCAGGTGGAAAAAGAAGAGCGTGGCAATAAAGGCGCTGCCCTGTCTACTTTTATCTCACTTGCCGGCCGTTATTTGGTATTGATGCCAAACAACCCGAAAGGTGGTGGTATCAGCCGTCAGATTTCCGGTTCAGTGCGTGAAGAACTGAAAGAAATGCTGGCAACACTGAACGTGCCACGTGGTATGAGCGTGATTGTGCGTACTGCCGGGATTGGCCGTTCACAAGAAGAACTGCAACTCGACTTACAGCACTTGCTCGACCTTTGGGCACAAATCCAAAGCACGGCAAGTTCAGGTCCGTCACCAATGTTAGTACATCAGGAAGCGGGCGTGGTGACACGTGCCATTCGTGACTACCTGCGTGATGATGTTGCTGAAATTCTGATTGACTCAGAACAAGCCTACAACGAAGCTTATAACTTCGTAAAAGCAGTGATGCCACGTCAGCTAGAAAAGCTGAAAACTTATACCTTAAATGAACCTTTATTTGCGCATTTCGCGATTGAAAGTCAAATTCAAACTGCTTATGAACGTGAAGTAAAACTTCCTTCGGGCGGTTCGATCGTGATCGACCAAACTGAAGCTTTAGTATCAATTGACATTAACTCAGCAAAATCGACTCGCGGTAGCGATGTTGAAGACACCGCGTTAAACACCAACATTGAAGCGGCAGAAGAAATCGCGCGTCAATTACGTTTACGCGATATCGGTGGCCTGGTGGTGATCGACTTCATCGACATGACCAAAGACCGCAACCAGCGTATGGTGGAAGCGAAGCTACGTGAAGCAACGCAAAGTGACCGTGCCCGTATTCAGTTCGGTCAATTGTCACGTTTTGGTTTGATGGAAATGAGCCGTCAACGTCTGCGTCCTTCTCTTGAAGAAGCGACTGGCTACGTTTGCCCACGCTGTCATGGCACCGGTATGGTCCGTGATCTTCGTTCTTTATCACTTTCGATTATGCGTAAAGTGGAAGAGATCGCGCTACGTGAACGTCATGGTGAAGTTCAAGTCGAAGTTCCAGTCGAAATTGCTGCCTTCTTATTGAATGAAAAACGTCACACCTTGGTGTATTTGGAACAGACTTCAAATGTACGTGTGACTGTGTTGCCGCATCCGCATCTGGAAACACCGCATTATGAAATCACTTATAATGCCGAAGGCTTTGCACCAACCAGCTATGAACGTACTGAAGCAACACGTTCAAGTGAAAAAGAGTTGGGCTATGAGTCATCTGAATGGCATTTAGAAGAAGAACAACATACGCATGCTGCTGCACCAGCGCCTGCTCAACAGCAAAACAACGGCAGAAACAATAAACGCCGTAACCAGCAAAACCAAAATGCACAGCAAGCACTTGTTGCGCAACAAGCTCCTGCCCAAGCACAAGTTGCTGCTCCTGCATCTAGCCCATGTGCCTGGTTAGAAAACCTGTTTGTTCAAAAACAGGCTGCGACTGTTGATCAATCGCGTACTGCCAACAATGCAGCTGCAGCAATTGAACAAATGATCAATGGCGGTGCGGTGAGCCGTGGTCAGTTCGGTCAATTGTCTGCACCAGTGGCACAACCTGCGCCACAGCAAGTGTCTCAACCTGCTGCTCCGGCAAGCAGCAATGCCTACCTTGCACCATCGACTGTAGCGCAAAAACAGGAACGTGATGCTGAAAAACCGGCAGAGCGTGATGAAAGAGCGCCGCGTCATAACAATAAAAAACCACGCAATCCGAAGCACAAAGAACCGCGTGAGCAGGTTCAGTCCGAAGCCTCCGCTCCTCAGCAACATCAGGTGCATGAAGAAGTGGCTCAGGTATCTCGTCAAGAGCAACGTCATGAAGCACGTGAAAACAAGCGTAATTCTCGCCGTCAGCATCACAACGAGCCATCTCAGCAAAATGATGTTCAAAACAATGAGCAACAGCCACAACAGGCAATGCCACGTCGTGACCGCCGTAACCAGCCACGTCAGGAACGTCCAAATCGCCACCGCGATCCAAGCGTGCTGAATGAGCAGGCTCAACAAGCATCACCTGCAGTCGTTGAAGCGCCAGCAGTCAATGACAAACAGCTTCGTGTTGAGTTGGTCGATGCACCACGTCAAGACGTGATGCCAACAGCCATGGTCGTGAATATTGACCAGGCGAAAAGCGAAATCGTGGCATTGAATGACAATGCTGCAGTTGTAACGCCAGCGGTTGAAGTTACTGCACCGGCAGATGCGCCAGTTGAAGAAGCCGCTGCTGAAAATGTGGTGGAAGCTGCACTGACAGCACCTGCTGAAGAAGTTGTGACAGCGGAAGAATCAAGTGCTGAAAAACCTCGTGCCAGCAACGATCCGCGTCAGCGTCGTCGTCAGCAACGTGAAGGACAGCCTCAACAGGCTACAGTTCAAAAGTTGACTCCGTCACAAGTACCAACTTTGGGTCAGTTCACTATTGGTAGCCTGATTCGCCATGTTTATGGTGAAGACTGCTCCGTACTGATTGAACAGTTTGGTTTATTGCCAACCTTCAACCGTGCTCTAGAGAAGTTCACAAAAGAGTACAACGCGAGTCTAGTGGCTGCAGCATCGCCTGCCGCAGAGAAAAAACCGGTTACCCGTGATGTTCAAGTAACCGTAGCCAAGGTTGAAGCGGAGCCGGCTCCAGTTCTGGACCTGACTCCACCAAAACCGGTGTCGGACAAACGTGTCGCAAACGATCCACGTGAGCGTCGCCGTCTGGCTAAACAGGCTGCAGAACAGGCCCTGCAACAAGCCAAGCAACAGGCCAAAGTAGAAACAGCTCCGGCAGTTGAAACTGCGCCAGAAGCACCTGTAGCAGCAGAAGCGCAAGCAGAGTCTGCTGAAGCAGCGGCAACTGAAACTCCAGTAACCACTGAAATCGCTATTGAAGAAACCGTAAATGCTCAGCCAGCTGAACAAGCAACTGAAACGACGGCACCAGTAGATACAGCTCCTACAGAAGCGGCTCCAGTGACTGAAGCTCAACCTAGAGATGCTGCGCCAGTTGAAGCAAATGCTGAATCAGAAGCTCCTGTTACAGAAGCCCAGGATCAGGCCGAAGTAACAACAGAAGACACTGAAGCCAGCGAAGCTGAAAAAGCGGAGAAACAGGCTGCTCGTCCACGTCGTCCACGTGGTCGTCCACCGAAAAAAGCCAATACTGCAACTGAATCATAATTTGCTCAATTGCAGTCATCTAAAAAAACCTAGTCATTTCGGTGACTAGGTTTTTTTTGCTAGATTTAGTCAGAATAGGTTGATTGCACTAGTGTTTTAACGCTAAAAGATGGATAGCTCGTCTACTGTATATAAATTGAACGTATCGGATACGAAAAATAAATAGGATTCTCATGACCCAAATGAAACCACACGATCTGATTGGGATTGCAGATGTCGCTGCCAAAATCCCGGCTTTTTTGACCAAAGTGCCCAATTTGCTCACTGGTCTAAGACAGGCATATTTACGTACTCCGAACACACCGGCCGGCTTGGGTCTGGCTTTTGAAAAAGCGACCAAGCGTAACCCCGAAGGTATCGCCTTGCGTTTTGAAGAGCAAAGCTATAGCTATGCTGCTCTCAATGCCTGGGCCAACCAGATTGCCCATTTCTATCTATCCTTGGGCGCCAAGAAAGGTGATGTTGTTGCTGTCATGGTCGAGAACCGCCCTGAGCTGATTGCCAGCGTGATTGGTCTGGCTAAACTGGGTGTGACCACCGCTCTGGTCAATACCTCTCAAGTCGGCAAGGTGCTGACGCACAGTATCAATCTGGTCAAACCGATTGCCCTGATTGTGGGTGAAGAGTGTCGTCATGCAGTCAACGAGATTCGTAATGACCTGAATATTAGCAGTGACCGCCTGCACTGGTTTGCAGATCAAAACACTCAAGCCGATCCGGGTCAGGCGCCTGAGGGCTTTATCAACCTGGCTGAAAAAACCGATCTTGCTCCCAAATTCAATCCATCAACCACCCATTCGGTGCAGGGCAAAGACGGGCTGTTCTATATTTATACTTCGGGCACCACGGGTCTACCTAAAGCGGTGATCTTTACCAATGGTCGCTGGACGCTGGCTTATGGCACCTATGGGCATGTGTTGAATCTCAATAAAGATGATGTGATGTACTGTACCCTGCCGCTTTATCATGCCACAGGCATAGTGGTGTGCTGGTGTGGTGTCATTGCAGGGAACAGCACCCTGGCTATTCGGCGTAAATTTTCGACCTCCTCCTTCTGGAAGGATGTGCAAAAATTTGATGCCTCTGCGATTGGTTATGTCGGTGAGTTGTGCCGCTATCTGATGGATGCTCCCCCATCTGAACTGGAAAAAGGTCACCGCGTGACTAAGATGATTGGGAATGGCATGCGCCCAAATATCTGGGATAAATTTAAATCCCGTTTTGGCATTCAGGAAGTGCTGGAACTGTATGCCTCTAGTGAAGGCAATGTCGGTTTTAGCAATATTTTCAATTTTGACAATACCGTCGGTTTCTCACCCACACCGTATGCGATTATTGCCTTTGATAAAGATAAAAATGAGCCGGTACGGGACGCTAAAGGCCATTGCAAACGGGTGAAAAAAGGCGAAACTGGTTTATTAATTGGTAAAATTACCCGCCGTTCACCCTTTGATGGCTATACCGATCCGGAAAAAAACAAGTCAGTCATCATGCAGGATGTATTTACCCAAGGTGATGCTTACTTCAATACCGGAGATCTGGTGCGCAATATCGGCTTCCGTCATGCGCAGTTTGTTGATCGTTTAGGCGATACTTTCCGCTGGAAAGGGGAAAATGTTTCTACAACTGAAGTGGAAAATATGCTGACTGAGTATGACAAAATCGTTGAAGCAGTGGTCTATGGCGTAGAAATTCCCAATACCAATGGTCGTGCCGGTATGGCCGCGATTACCCTGCAACCCGATGTAAAATTGGATGATGCAGATTTAGCAGCTATGGCCGCTTGCTTTAAAAGATGCTTGCCGGCTTATGCGGTACCGGTATTTTTACGCGTACAACAGCAGGTTGAAACCACAGGCACCTTTAAATACCAGAAAAATAAATTGAAAGAGCAAGCATTTGATCCGATTAAAACCGATGAACGCCTGCTAGTGTTATTGCCAGGTGCAACGGCATATTACGAGCTCAACGCAGAGATTTTTGCCAATATCCAGGCCTATCAATATCGCTTCTAAGTACTAAAGTTGCCTATTTTTTGTTTAGATAAAGCATAATTGTTGTATTTATAATCAAACATGGGCAACTTTGTTATTTTTTGCTTGCGCTGAAATGAGATCTTGCTACAATACGCTCCATCAAACAAAGTGGTGCTTTAAGCTATTTAGCTTGACTTGCACTGCACATTCAAACCAAGTTTGAATGATGGTTCAGGGTCGTTAGCTCAGCTGGTAGAGCAGCGGACTTTTAATCCGTTGGTCCCGCGTTCGAATCGCGGACGACCCACCACTTATTTGATATTCCTTGATGGGTCGTTAGCTCAGCTGGTAGAGCAGCGGACTTTTAATCCGTTGGTCCCGCGTTCGAATCGCGGACGACCCACCATCTTCCGAAAGGATCACGTAAAAGTACACTACACTCTTGCGTCATAAAAATGGTCATCATCATTTTTATTCCTCAGGGTCGTTAGCTCAGCTGGTAGAGCAGCGGACTTTTAATCCGTTGGTCCCGCGTTCGAATCGCGGACGACCCACCATTCTTTCCTTAGAATGTCTCCCTGATTTCCCTTATTATATTTTAATTAAATTGCGATGTTTTGGTCGTGTATTTCTGCGCCCAGATTTTAGGCTCACACGTTCCCACAACTTGCCTTTATTGTCTAATCTAAACAGTATTTGAATTAAGCTTTCTACCAGATCAGCCGATTTTTATCGGGTATTATTCTTGAATATGAAAGGACGTGTCTTTGACCAGTTCATAGGCTTTCGAAGGTGCCGGATAGCCGCGATCAAATAATTCCCGGTTGGTTTTTTCTTTTTCACTATAGATTTTTTCCAGATTCATGACTAAGTGATTTGAATCTTTAATCTTATAGTAAAAGCTCGCTCCTTCTTTACGATTCACTACTATATCGGTACGCTCCGGATTGATAAACCAGCGGTCTTTACGGTAGGTAATATTATGAGCCGTGCTGCTTTTGGTATTATCAATAAATACTTTGCCATACTGTAAAATACTGCGATGCACCGTACCGTCCGGCATTAGAGTCAAAATAAATTCTGCCTTACCTTCAGTACAAGGCGCAAAGCGGCCATCACAGTCGATTTCAGTATGATAGCGACCTATAAACACCTTGGCATCCTCTGGTACAGTTGCCGGGTTTAAATCTGCTTCTACCGGAAGAGTCGCCTGCCCTGCGACCTGAGTTAAGGATTTGGCGCTGACAGTCACCACATCGGCCTTCGTATTGGCAGCGGAAATTTTAACGCCCTCTTCTGAGGTCGCCTGACCTTCCTGTTCAGGTTTGACTTGCTGCTGATCACAAGCCTGCAAAATCACCATACTCCCCAACACCAGGCTACATTTAAAAAAACTGCTTAATGTACAACGTGATACATCCAATTTCATTTTTAACAAACCTAAATAGGAAACATGGCGAGCAAAAAGCACCCAGCAAAGCTGATGAACTTTACACAAGAGTTCAATAGAATTTTCACTATGTTAGTAGCTCTTAGATCTGGTTTTAATCTTTATTAACATTACTTAACGATTTTATTTGTAATCAGCACTTTAAAAAGTTTAAGTAAACTCCATTTCTTTAAGTATGGATCCATTTTAGGATTCAAACTTATTTTTAATCAGGAGATTTTAATGGCCAATGTTGGTTTATATCGCTCTAACCGCTCAAACATGATTGCAGGTGTAATGGGTGGTATTGCTGAACGTTTTGGTTGGAACGCAAATTTATTACGTCTGATTTTTGTGGTGATTTCAATCATGAGTGCCGCATTCCCGGGTATTTTGGTCTATCTGGTGTTGTGGTTAATCATGCCGAAAAAACAGTACAGAATTGATCATGACAGCGTTCATCAACCTCAGGGCTATCAAAATCCTGTGCGTACAGTGAATCAGGATAAACGCTATTAAGCTGTACAGTCATTTTTAACAAGCGTTCTTAACCAGTTTCATCGCAGAGCTTCCTCTTTCACCCCGGTTAAATGGGATGAAATTTTGATGCCACGGTAATTTCCCCAACTTATCGTGGCTTTTTTTTGCCTATATTTTTTGTTATTTCTTTGCTGTATTACAGCTTTTCACTTTCTTTCTCAGTTGAATTCACGATAAGTTCAAGATTCCAATTTTTGAAATGGATTTCACATGACTCAGGCAGAATGGATGATGCTGTGGCTCTGTGCCGTCGCAGCCCTGCTGCATGGTTTAAGCGGCTTTGGCTTTCCTATGATGAGTACGGCTGTTCTGTCCAGCGCATATCCGCTTAGCATCGCGGTTACCCTTGTCATTCTGCCCTGTCTGCTGCTGAATCTGATCATGCTGAATGCTGACCCTGCGCATAGCCTGTTGAATAGTATTGGCTATTATATAAAACGTTATTGGCCATTAATGCTTAGTAGCCTAGTCGGCAGTGTACTCGGGGTCAAGCTATTACTTTGGCTAAATGAGGCTTATTTAAAACTATTATTGGGTCTGGTAATTATATTTTATGTCTTGGACCAGTTACGGGCACGCCCCTTACAAGTTAGTCCGCATATTTCCAGCATGCTCTGTTTTGGTTTACTGGCCGGCATTATTGGAGGTGCAACCAATGCCATGGCACCTTTTCTGATGATGTATCTGATGAGTTGCCAACTCTCTAAAACAGATATTGTCATTATCAGTAATCTCAATTTCATTGCCGGTAAACTGATCCAGCTGGTTTTACTGTTTCCAATTCTGATCACACTGGAAACCCATCAACAGCATATTCTGATCGGGATAAGCTTATTCGCCCTTGCTGGTGTCTGGATTGGAGGCAAAATACGCCATCGTTTATCTCAGCAGCACTTCAAATGGATTGTCCTGGCTTTACTTCTGGGTTTGGGCTTGTATGCTCTCTGGCAAAGTGCTGGATTATTGCAACAATCTGGTTATAGTATCTTTAAATAGGATATTTTTTAAGCAAAACAAAATTACAAATTTAAAGCTAATATAAAAAATGATGTAAATAAAAATCTTGCAAGGAGAGCATATGACTCAGACCAACCTAGCTACCCCGACCAATGCCATGCCCAAAGGGCTGCTTAAAGGCTGGATTCTTATTTTTGTCGCAGCCATTGTAGCCTATGGCTTATATCTTTACCTGCCCTATGACCAGAATGCCAATAAAGGACTGGCACTTTTAGTCTTTATCGGTATTTTATGGCTGACTGAAGCCATTCATATCACGATTACAGCTTTACTCGTCCCTGTGATGGCAGTATTACTGGCCATGCCAATGGCCTCTGGTGAAGAACTGGTTCCGATTACCACGCAAGCCGCTTTGGCCACTTTTGCCGATCCTGTCATTTTCCTGTTTTTTGGTGGTTTTGCGCTGGCAACGGCGTTGCATATCCAGAAACTGGACCGGAAAATTGCCATGTGGATCATCTCCATGTCCAGAGGGCATCTGGGCATTTCTGTACTGGCGATTTTTGTGGTGACGGCGCTGCTGTCCATGTGGATTTCCAATACGGCGACTGCTGCCATGATGCTGCCTTTGGCTCTGGGTTTGCTTTCACATCTGGATGTCAGCAAGGATCGTAAAACTTTTGTCTTTATCCTGCTCGGCATTGCCTATTCGGCCAGTATTGGCGGACTGGGCACCATGGTCGGTTCCCCTCCGAATGCCATTGCCGCCAAGGCCCTCGGCTATGATTTTGCCGACTGGATGAAAATCGGCTTGCCGATGATGTTCATTATTCTTCCCGCCATGCTGGTCAGTTTATATCTGGTACTACGTCCAAAACTAAATCATAAAGTACAATTTGTGACCGAAGACATTCCCTGGACCGGCACCCGTATAGCCACCATGATCCTCTTTCTCTGTACTGCAATTGCCTGGATTTTCAGTAAAAAATTCACCGAAATTTTTGGTATTTCCCAGCCGGATACCTGGATTGCAATTTTGGCTGCCTGTATGGTGGTGATTCTGGGTACCGCAAGCTGGAAACAGATTGCAGAAAATACCGACTGGGGGGTCTTGTACCTATTTGGTGGTGGTCTGACCTTGAGTGCCATTCTGAAGGATTCAGGCAGTTCGCTGGTACTGGGTCAAACTCTGGCCAATGCCTTTGGTGATGCCTCCCCGCTGATGATTATTTTTGTAGTCGCTACTTTTATTATCTTTCTGACTGAATTTACCAGTAATACCGCTTCGGCTGCTCTACTGGTACCAGTATTTGCCGCAATTGCGGATCAGATGGGAATGCCCAAAGAAATTCTGGTGATTGTCATTGGTATTGGTGCCTCATGTGCCTTTATGCTGCCGGTTGCTACCCCGCCAAATGCGATTGTTTTTGGAACCGGTCATATCCAGCAAAGCGAAATGATGAAAGTCGGTTTTGTACTGAATATCATGTGTATCTTTATTATTTCACTGTTTATTTACTGGTTCTTTATTTAATCATTAAAGTTTTAAGCATCACACCATCCACAAAGCACACTCCGGTGTGCTTTGTCGTATTAATCGCCTATATGTTGAATCTTTCTCTCATCGAAAAATGATATGCATTTAACAATGATAAAGTCCCTATATTAAAAACATCAAAAAGTGGCAAATAGATATTGGACAGGATATTTCACTTAATCTCTCAACCGATCCAGAATTCTCCCTGGAAAATGACGCTTAACCTCGCACTTTCACCTTTGATCATTGCTGTAATTTTATTCCCTTATGCGCTATTTCATGAAGCCAGCTATGGGGTTTTCTCCATTTTCATGAGCCTGTTTTCAGCGCTTTTGATTAGCTTTTTTATCTGCCTGACTTACTGGGTGATGGTCTTTCCTTTTCTATGAGTGACTCACCTGCTGCTACGCCATTATCAGCTGTTTAATATCATCACGATTTTAATGAGCTGCGTACTGGGAACCCTGATTCTGGCCTATATCTCGCATCCTTCAAGTGAAAATTTTAGTTCCCATTTTTTGTTTCTGCTGTGTTTTTCCCTGCCGATGGCACTATTTTACAGTTTTCTCAGTCGGCAAGCTGACCAGAGTTGATCAGGCATGCTCTGTTAAATTCCGTTTTAATCCGGTTTTAAGCTTTCATTTTAAAATGATTCAGCTCCTGATTCAGTGCGGCAATCATGTCTGCCCGACTGATAATTCCCACCAATTGCTGCTCGCTCACCACCGGAATATAGTTGAACGAACGCTCAACAAAATACGGCACCAGATCCTGAATGGGTTGTAAAGGCTGCACTGTGATCACCTTACGGGTCATGATATGTTTGACCTGATGCTCCCAGCTGCTGCGGACATCAGCCGCGCGCTTGAACCATTCCACCACCTGATACATTGCCAGTGTACCGACCAGTTGTTCATCGGCATTAACGACGGGTAGGCTCATCAGGTTCATTTGCTTGAACTTGTCCAGTGCGTGCTGAATATCATCATTTTCATGCAGGGTTGCTACATCCTTCGTCATGATATCCTGGCAGCTAAATTCATGCACCGCACGCGCATTGGCACGGTTTTGTGCCTCCAGAATAATTTTTTGCAGGTCATATTCGCTGATATCCAGCAGCTCGGTGCGCTGATCCAGTACTTCCTGAATATCCTGCGGTTGAATCGTGACTTTCTGGGTCGGTGTCGGATCCTTGGAGCGGGTATTTAGTTGGGCTTTCTGCGGATAGTCCTTACCAATCATCCGGTTAAAGACAATCGCAATCACCATCAGCAGAATTGAATTCAACAGTACCGGATAAAATACAAAGGCATAACCCAGCTCATGCACTGGCTGGCCACCTAGCACGGCGGTAATGGCCACGGCGCCACTCGGTGGATGCAGGGAATCCGTGGTCATCATCAGGACGATCGCCAAGGCCACGGCTACACTAAAAGCCTCAGTCGGACTAGCTATGAATAAAGCGCAACTCACGCCAATCACGGCAGCAATGGTATTTCCGACCAGAATATTCCAGGGCTGTGCTAGAGGACTGGCCGGCACAGCAAACAGCAATACCGAAGATGCACCCATCGGGGCAATATACCAGGCTTCAAAATCCCCCAGAATCCATAAACTCAACAAGGACGAAACCACCAAACCCAATAGTGCGCCAGCTCCACAGAGCAACCGGTCTTTGAGTGGAAGGACTTTGAAATTCGGTTTTAAGGTATTGAGCCAGTCGAGATGGGAGTGAAACACAGTGCGCCTGATCTTATTGTTCATAGATTTTGGGCATTATAGAGCCAAGCCAGATGAAAGGCATCTGTGTTTTACATCTTTTCATCATGAGTCGATCGAAGCTTTTTAAAACCATAATAATCTCGCTCAGCTTGAAAATACTGATCCTGTTTTTTTTGCAGAACAACCGCTCCCCTATCAATCGCCATTGAAATGGAAAAATCCTTTGTAACCATTTTGCTTAGTATATTTCCAGAACATTTTTATTGTGGCCTGCCTATTCATTCAGGTTTGATCAGGGGCTGGATTTTTAACAGCTCAACCTGACCATAATAAGTTGAAAATGCCACATCTCCGGCATCGACTCCAGTGCCGATCCGAATAAGATTTTCGACCGGAGCCAAACGGGTCGGATCAAACTGCACCCAGCCACCGTCTAAATAGGCTTCAAAAATGGCATGAAAATCGGGTAGAAACTTTTCAATTTCCACATAACCGACCACCATGCGTGCCGGAATTCCCAAGGCACGGCACAGCGCAATGCCTAAATGGGCAAAGTCACGACATACGCCTGCGCGATGCACCAGTACATCTGTAGCAGTGGTAAACTGATCAGAACTGCCAGACACATAAAAAATATTGTTATAAATCCACTGTTCAATGGCTTTGACCCGCGTATAGCCCGGTGTCATCCAGCCAAATGAGCGTTTCGCCATTTCCAGTAATAAATCCGAATTACAATAACGGCTGGCCAATAAATAAGGCAATACTTCATCGGGCAGCTCAGGAATGGCCACTTCTTTCAGACCTTGCTGTAGCTCCAGAGAGAGGCTCGGTCGACGAACCACTGTCGCCGTATAATTCAGCTCAAAAGCCTCACAGGGTTCGACCTGTAGCCGAACATGACGGTTTTGATGCTGAGTATCCTGGAATTCATGCCATGCTACGGGCAGATTAAAGCTAAGTTTTTCTTCGAGAATATTCTGATCAGGATGATGTGCCGCCTGAAGCATAAAAATAAATTCTGTCGGTTGCACGACCTTGTATTTTAAATGGCATTGAATTTGGTAAGTGGTCATGAAGTTCCTTATTTTTAAGCATTATTATATTGCGTGAATATTAAACTAATTTTAGAGTCGCAATCGTATGAGATCCGTTGAACTTTATGACTCTCCGCTTAACAGCATGCCATACATCTGATTTATTCCTGATTTTCAGATCAGCCTGTATCGGCCAGTACAGCTAAAATCGCAGTAAGCTTCTAAATGCCGCGTATCCTTTAAGCCTGTTTTATTTTTTTCAGAAAAGTATCCCTACATTAACCCTTTGCCACTCCCCTGCAAAGTCCTTATAATTGAGCACAATTTTTCTCTAATTTTAAGTGGATGACCATGAGTCGCGCCATATCGCATATTGATACCTTCCAAGGCTTAATTCTTGCCTTACAAACTTACTGGGCGGAGCAAGGCTGCGTCATTTTGCAACCTTATGATATGGAAATGGGTGCAGGGACATTCCACACTGCGACTTTCCTTCGTGCGCTGGGTCCTGAAACCTGGAATGCCGCTTATGTTCAACCGTCACGTCGTCCGAAAGATGGTCGTTATGGTGAAAACCCGAACCGTTTGCAACATTATTATCAATTCCAGGTGGTGCTTAAGCCAAACCCGGACAATATCCAGCAGCTTTATCTCGATTCATTAAAAGCGATTGGCATTGATCCACTGGTACACGACATTCGTTTCGTAGAAGACAACTGGGAATCTCCAACACTAGGCGCTTGGGGCTTAGGTTGGGAAGTTTGGCTGAATGGTATGGAAGTAACGCAGTTCACCTACTTCCAGCAAGTCGGTGGTGTTGAATGCTACCCAGTGACTGGTGAAATCACTTACGGTCTTGAACGTCTTGCAATGTACTTGCAAGGTGTAGATTCAGTTTACGATCTGGTTTGGACCAAAGGCCAGTTCGGTACGGTAACGTATGGCGATGTGTTCCATCAAAATGAAGTGGAACAATCGACCTATAACTTCGAATATGCCAACGTTGAAAAAATGTTTGAATTGTTCGATTTCTATGAAGCTGAAGCAACACGTTTAATTGAAGCGAAACTTCCACTTCCTGCATATGAGCAAGTCGTGAAAGCATCGCATAGCTTCAACTTATTGGATGCGCGTGGCGCGATTTCTGTGACTGAACGTCAACGTTACATTTTACGTGTACGTACTTTGGCACGTTCAATTGCAACAAGTTATGTAGCAGCACGTGCGGAACTTGGTTTCCCAATGGCTGAACCCGCATTACGTGATGAAGTGTTGGCACAATTAAAAGCGCAAGTTGAAGCAGAAGCGAAAGAAGCAAACAAGGAGAGCAAATAATGTCTAAACATACCGTTTTGTTCGAATTGGGTTGTGAAGAACTTCCACCAAAAAGCTTAAAAAAATTACGTGATGCTTTACATGCAGAAACCGTAAAAGGCTTAAAAGATGCGGGTCTTGCTTTTGATTCAATCGAAGCTTATGCAGCACCACGTCGTCTTGCACTTAAAATCGTCAATGTTGATGCTGCACAAGCAGACACACAAAAACGTTTTGACGGCCCTGCTAAACAAGCAGCCTTTGATGCTGAAGGCAACCCGACTAAAGCACTTGAAGGCTTTATGCGTGGTCAAGGCATCACAGTTGATCAAGTATCGACTTTCCAAGCAGGTAAAGTTGAAAAAGTATGCTATTTAAAAGATGTCAAAGGTCAAAGCCTTGACGTTTTATTGCCACAAATTTTACAAAATGCATTGGATAATCTTCCAATCGCAAAACGTATGCGTTCTGCGGCAAGCCGTACTGAATTCGTACGTCCTGTGAAATGGGTTGTGTTGTTGAAAGACAACGATGTGGTTGATGCAACAATTCAAGACCACAAAGCAGGTAACGTGACTTATGGCCACCGTTTCCATGCACCTGAAGCAATCACTTTAGCGCATGCAGACGAATACTTAGCGAAGTTAAAAGCGGCTTACGTTGTAGCGTCTTTTGAAGAGCGTCAAGCCATCATCGATCAACAAGTCAAAGCACTTGCTGATGAAGTGAATGCCATTGCAATTGTCCCTGCGGATCTTCGTGACGAAGTGACTGCACTCGTTGAATGGCCTGTTGCGCTTCGTGCAAGCTTCGAAGAACGCTTCCTTGCTGTTCCTCAAGAAGCATTGATCACCACGATGCAGGACAACCAGAAGTACTTCTGCTTAGTGAACGCTGACAATAAACTTCAACCTTACTTCATTACTGTGTCAAACATCGAGTCGAAAGACCCGACACAAATTATTGAAGGTAACGAGAAAGTGGTTCGTCCACGTTTGTCAGATGCTGAATTCTTCTTCTTACAAGATCAAAAGCAACCGCTTGCATCTCGTAAAGAGAAACTTGCAAACATGGTATTCCAAGCTGAATTGGGTACGCTTTGGAACAAGTCTGAACGTATTGCAAAATTGGCTGTAGCACTTGCGCCTATTACAGGTGCAAAAGCGGAAGATGCTGAAAAAGCGGCGCTTCTTGCAAAATGTGACTTAACTTCTGAGCTTGTGGGTGAATTCCCTGAACTTCAAGGTATTGCAGGTACTTACTACGCACGTCTTGAAGGTGAAAATGCGGAAGTGGCTGAGTCTTTAGGTGAGCAATACTTACCTAAATTCGCAGGTGACGTTTTACCGAAAACCAAAACTGGTACAACCATTGCTCTTGCGGATCGTTTAGATACGCTCACAGGTATTTTCGGTATTGGTCAAGCGCCTACAGGTTCTAAAGACCCATTTGCACTACGTCGTTCTGCAATTGGTATTTTGCGTCTTGTGACTGAAAACGAGCTTGATGTTTCAATTGAAGATTTGATCAAACTTGCACTTGCTGCTTATGGCGATGTATTGAAAGATCACGACAAGACTTTGGCAGATGCTGTTGCATTCCTTGAAGGTCGTTACCGTGCGAAATACGAAGACCAAGGCGTTGCGGTTGATGTGATTCAAGCTGTTCAAGCGCTTTCACCAAAATCTCCGCTTGATTTTGACAAGCGTGTAAATGCAGTCAACCACTTCCGTGCCTTGCCTGAAGCGGCTGCGCTTGCTGCTGCCAACAAGCGTGTTGCGAATATTCTTGCAAAAGAAGCAACACCTGAAGGTGCTGTGGTTGAAGCGAATCTGGTTGAAGATGCTGAGAAAGCATTGTTCGCTGAACTTGCGAAAATCACGCCTGTGGTTGAGCCGTTATTTGCTGCTAAAGATTACACTGCTGCATTGTCTGTACTTGCTGCACTTCGTGCGCCAGTGGATGCGTTCTTTGACGGCGTAATGGTCATGGCCGATGATGCTGAGCTGAAAGCAAACCGTTTACGTATGCTTGCACAGCTTCGTGACTTGTTTACTAAAGTTGCGGATATTTCAGTGCTTCAACACTAAGTTCTGATTTATTAAAAAACCCGCTTTAGAGCGGGTTTTTTAATTCGAGAAGATCTTTATCTTGCTTGTTTAATTTGTCATATAAATCAGGGAAAATTTCTAACATATTATTAATAGCTAATTTCAAATATCCTTCAGCTAAACCTAAAGCATATGCAGAATATATCTCCTCTATTGGTGTCTTTACTCCAGTTCCTCGGTCTGGTTCAAACATTTTATAGAACCCCATTGGAAAACTATGGGTATAAGTAGATAATAGTTGGTAATTTACTTTAAATGCTGATTTTGAATTTCCGATTTTGTGTTCAATTTCTTCTCGACTGAGAAAAAAAGCAGTAGCCCCCTTTAAAAAATGCCGTTGTTGTTTCTCTTCTAAGTTTTGAAAATATTTAGTACTAGTTAATTCTTTAATCAATTGGTCTTTTAAGTCTATATCCGGTTCTTCTTTACCAATTTCTTTAAATAATTTTTCTCTAGCTATAAAATCATGATAATTAAAAAGCTTTTTTCTAGCTAATGCTTCATCTTCTGAGATTTTATCAATACAAAGATAAAAAAATGTTTGATAGCACTCCATTAAATTTCTAGCTAAAGTAAATGCTGAATTAAAATCCCAATGTGAATTATATTTCTTGCCAGTATCCAAATCTGCTAATTTTTTTAAAGAGATCGAAGTAACACAAATTTTTGTAAAAAGGATAGAGGCCCATCCTTTTCTATAATCTACTAATCTTCCAGCTACACTTTTTGAAATTTTGATTGCTAAACTTGTATACTTTACATACGTATTAAATTGTTTATGAAATTTTAATTCATCGATATTATTCATTCGCTATGCTCTTTATCCAATTTCTATAATTAAAAAATATACTTTAAGTGCCTCATTTTCATATTTCAGAAAAATTCCAAAGATGAAAATAATAAAATTTCAAAAGCTCGCTTTTAAGCTAAGCCAGACAAATACTATAGGCATATCCCTATATATTTCATATACTCAACCTAACAACACTCAACAAGAAAGAATCATATGAAATTTAAAACACTCATTCTGACTGGTCTTGCGAGTATCGCAGTTACAGCTTGTACATCTGCACCAAAAATCCCACAGCTTCAGGTTGGCGTCTTACAGGAAGTCCAAAACCTCGAAGTTGTTCCAGCTACCACCAACAACAAGGCAAAACTGACCAAATTTCTCGACAAATGCGTGATTGAATTCACCGGCGATATTGGCAATAACCGTGTCATTGAACAATGGT
This sequence comes from Acinetobacter sp. CIP 51.11, assembly GCF_000369665.1. Taxonomy (GTDB): domain Bacteria; phylum Pseudomonadota; class Gammaproteobacteria; order Pseudomonadales; family Moraxellaceae; genus Acinetobacter; species Acinetobacter lwoffii_S. Next base: position 509,203 of record NZ_KB850128.1, on the reverse strand, counting down.
CATTTAAAGGTATGACTCTAATCGATGCCGGCTCAGCGACTTTCCAGCGCGACGGTACTAGCACTGCACAAAAATTTGACCTGCACGATGCAGGCGTACAAAAGAACTTTGTCAGCTTACGCGAACATTTCGCCAAAGATGCCCTGACACAATGTGACTAAAAAAATCGCCTTGTTTCTAGTCTAAGAACAGGGCTTTTATTTTGCTAAAAATCAATTCGACACTTGGGCTAATTTCTACTGCCCTTTCTTTAAAAATTACAATATTTCGGCACAGATCCACCTGAAAGCTCTGCACTCTTCACAGGATATTCATTGTTTTTGGCCCATTATCCGTTACACTGAAAAACAAACTCAGACCGCACTTAGACGAATTCGAGGTCGATCCATAATGAATATCAAAACCCCAATTATTTTAACGACAGCTTTAATGCTTTCTGTTCCAGCATTCGCACAAACCACGACTCAGTCTGCTAAACCGGTTAAGCCTTATGGTGAAAATCCGAACCTGCTGCATGTCTTTGCTTATAAAGCACAGGAAGGCGTGATTAATACTGCTGAGAAAGTCGGTGAAGCAACGGAAAAAGGCATTGCCAAAATCAAGCCGGGGGTAGACCGGGCCTGGAGCAATACCAAATCTGCAACCTCTGATACACTGCAAAAAGTAGATCAGGGTGCAACTCAGGCAGCCCAACAAACCGGTCAGAAAATCCAGCAGACCAAAGAAGTCTGGCGTGGAAATTCACAACAGGCACCTATCGTGCAGCAGCCTTTAAGCCAGTCGAGTGCGACGCAAAACCCAAATACACCACAGACTCAACCCCAGTCAGGATCAGCTACCAGTTATGCGGTAACCGATTTATAAAAAAAGCCCGTGATGGGCTTTTTTAATTTTTAGAAAATAAAACTATTACCTTGTATCGACGCGATCTATGAATTGACCTGTCGGATCGGCTGACCTTGTTTAAATGCTGCTATATTTTCGACCATCTGGTCTACGATGCGCTGCCGTGCATCGACACTGCCCCAGGCATTGTGTGGTGTCACAATCAGGTTTGGAATCGTTGAATCAAGTAACACATTACCCTCTTTTGGTGGTTCTACCGTTAGAACATCTGTCGCTGCACCGGCAATCTTGCCTGTTCGCAACGCCTCAGCCAATGCCGCTTCATCAACAATCCCGCCACGCGCACAGTTAATTAAAAATGCACTGCTTTTCATTGTCTCCAGTTCAGCATGACTGATTAAATGGCGGGTATCTTCAGTGAGTGGACAATGTAGACTGAGAAAATCGACTTGAGGAAGCAGCTCGGCAAATGGCACACGCGATGCATCCACCAGACGGTTTGGCAACGCTGCAATGAGAACTTTCATGCCAAAGGCTTCGGCCAGTTTCGCCACCGCATGGCCCAGTTCCCCATAACCGACAATGCCCAATGTTTTTCCGGCTAGCTCTACAATCGGTGCATCCAGCAAACAGAACTGTGAGGATTTTTGCCACTGACCTTGTTGCAGTGCACATTGATAAGACAGGAATGAAGTGGCCAGATTCAGCATCAGCATGATTGTGTGTTGTGCAACCGCAGACGTTCCATAGGCCTGACAGTTACAGACCACAATGCCACGGGCCTTGGCTGCTGCAAGATCGACATTATTGGTGCCCGTCGCAGAAATCAGGATTAATTTCAGGTCAGGAGATTGCTGAATGGTCGCAGCATCAATCAGTACTTTATTGGTGATCATCACATCAGCATTGGCCACACGGGAAGCAATCTCGGCAGCCGAAGTCGTTGGATACAACACAAGCTGATCAAATGCTGCATGCAGTGCCTGAAAGTCTAAATCCTGCTGGTCTAAAGAAGCATAATCTAAATAAACGGCTTTCATGGCTGTTCCCTCAATCCTGTTGAATCATTGATTTTTGTCATTTAATAAAAGCAAGTCATTGAGGCTTTTCAAGCAGCTTCCGGTCTGCCAAGCTTAATCCAGCGGTTTATCGAGATGATTGCGTAAGGAATGCCGGATTTTATAGATCACATAGACTGCCAGAATGATCATGAAGATAATCGATGCACTCATCATAATGACCGCAGGATGCACACTTGCTGCATACGCCAGATTGGGCAGAGCTAAACCGACAATGAAACAGACTTGTATCATCTGGGTAGATTGCATCATATAGAGACCCCCTGGTTCGTTTCAACTATCGGGAGCGGTACGAGTGGATATTATTTGTACCGCTTACCTCTATATTATGCCAAGCCTATCACATGTCAAGTAATTGTTTTTTATTAAAAATAAAGCTAATTTATTTCATTTTGCGTCATAAACTGCGTATTTTTGTTACTTTCATCGATAAAGGCCGTCGCGCCATACTCATTGGTACTCAGATTCAGCTGCTTATAGCTAAACATATAAAAATCGCTATAACGCTTCATTAAAATCGGATGCATACCCAGACTGAGCTCATCCTGTTCCTTGATCAGCTTCATGATATGTCGGTCATTCATCACCACCAGATAACGTTCATCATTCAGGTTAATGCTCAATAAACCATTGCCTTTGGCATAAATTGGAATCAGGAATTTATGATTCAGGGCAATTGCGCCTTCTGCATAGCTTTCAATTTTATGACTGATGACATTAAATACCAGACCATGTCCATATTGGTCCAACAGCAACTGACGATTTTCCTGTGGCAAATTCACATGAATGCCAAGCTTGAGCAGGTCATGCTGATCAACCTGTTTATTACGCAAAAGTTCCCGTAAAATCACCTGTTTCTGGCTGGCATCAAAAAACTGGTTATCCAGTTGCAGATCATTGTTTTTCAGAATTTGTCCCAAAGCCATTCGATGTCGTGGCAAGACATTTTCAATCACCTTACGATAATAGAACTTGCTGTTTTTCTTGACCCGGCGCATTTTCTGGTAGAAATAGCTGGGCTCATAGTCATGTACCAAAAAGTCATACAGCAGTTCGGAGCTGGCCAGAACGGCGATGGCATCATGTCCGGTAAAAGGCAGATGCAGCACATGATGCTGTGGAATCAGTGCTTCCAGTTTTAGATAATGGGCACGATCTTCGGCACAGTAGGGATCATAGACAATAATATATTCACAAGCATTATCGATATCTTCGGCTGCAACCCGCATATTGGCATTCAGCTCTGGCTGATAGAACATGTTATAACGGGCATCATGTACATCTTCCGGATCGATCGAGTATTGCGGCACCATCGCCACCACCCGTTGTACGCCCAAGGCACGGGAATACTTGATCGCAGCATAGCCGCCCATCGAACCGCCATAGGCAATACGCTGCTGAAACGGCTCAATCAGATCTGCGATGGCTTGCAACATGTTCCACATGGAACCTTGTGGAAACCAGGATTTATGCTTGGGCATAATACCAAGTACATTAAACTCGAATTTCGCCAGTGACTTTTCTGCATTGATGTTGAGGCCCTTGGCACGGGTAATCAAATCGCCAAATGAAAAAATCAGTTCTGAAGAGGAGCCCGGCATAAAAATCGCGCGTATATGTTCATCTTCAAAAACAATCTGCTTGTCCATAACTTTCCCGTGCTGGTAAATCGAACCCTTCCACAACAATTCAGTCAATGAACGCTGTCAAAAAAGTGAATATGCTATTTTATATCGATCAAAAAGATTAAAAAGCGCAAAATATGACACAATCATTACATCCTGCAGCAAAACGGGGTTTTAGTGCGTCGGCTGAGCTCTATCAGCAAGTGCGTCCCGACTATCCGGCAGAAATCAGCCAATGGCTGAGTGAAACGCTGGCTTTGCCTGTAGATGCGCATCTTCTGGATTTGGGCAGCGGCACCGGCAAGTTTATCCCCTATTTACGCCCGCTCAGTAAGCACATTATCGCAATTGATCCTGTCCCGGAAATGCTGGTTCAATTAAAACAGGCGCATCCGGACATTCATGCAATTGAAGGCGTTAGCCATCAACTTCCCCTGCCTGATCATAGCCTGAATGCGGTATTTTGTGCACAGTCATTTCACTGGTTTGCCGATTCTGCTACCTTACAAGAATTAGATCGGGTACTCAAACCGCAGGGTTATCTGGTGTTAATTTGGAATCAGCGCGATACTCGGATCGACTGGGTTCAGGCCTTGGCCGATTGTATTGCCCCCTTGGAAGGCGATACGCCGCGCTATCATAGCGGCACCTGGCGCGAGGTCTTTGCACAGCAAACGCTATTTCAGCCCTATGCAGAAACCACAATGACCCAGCAACAGCATGGCAGTGTCGAGCAGGTGGTATCCAAGCGGCTGCTCTCGACTAGTTTTATTGCAGCCATGCCTGAACAGCAGCAGGCACAGTTAAAACAACAATTTGAACAGATCATCCAGCAATATACAGCCAAAAGCGCAGAGGAAATGATCGATTTTCCTTATGTCACCCATATCTATGTGTTCAAGAAAAGTAATTAAAAACAGGAGGCGATCATGCATAAAATACCAGGAATGACACGAACGCTGTTGTTCGCTGCGGCCATGCTGCTGATGGCATGTGACCAGAAAACGACCGAAACTCCGACTGAAGCGACAACAGATAATACGGCTTCAGATCAAGTCATGCAGGAACTGAAAACCGAGCCACTGAAAGACTTCCCTAAAACTGCCGATGATCCACATGATATTGCTGCATTGACGGATTATGAACAGCGCTTTCAGGAAATGAGCAGCGACCTGGAAAAAGAATTGAACAGCATGCGCGATGATGAAAATATGACAGAAGAATTTGTCCAGCAACGTCAGCGTGATCATGTCCAGTCAGCATTGAATATGTTGAAGGCTTTAGAACTGAAAACCGAACAGGGCCGTTATATTCAGGGCTTGATGTATCAGTACTGGGAACATCAGGACAAATTACTCAATACTCCCAAGACTCAAGCTGCGCCCGTGAATGAAGCCAGTGAGAATGTAAAGGGTCTAGGGAAATATCTACACGCCCAAGAACAGCTGGAACGCTGGCGTTCGCAATATCCAGATCTCGCCAAGAAAGAACCCGCTTCCCGGCAAGTGAAAGAATAGTCTAGGAGGCTAGATTGGCACACAGCTTAGATCAAATACAAAAATAATCTAAGCTGAACTGACAGCTTTAAAACAGCGTGGATGAGCAAGACCTGTTCTGCTGAGCCTGAATCTCAGCATAAGCGCCAGAAAAGACTTAATCTGCTGTCAGAAACTGATGCACACCCTCACCTGCCGCGCGACCTGTGGCAAAACAGGCGGTTAGTAGATAACCGCCGGTCGGTGCATCCCAGTCCAGCATTTCTCCGCAAAGAAATACATGTGGGTTAGATTTCAATTGTAGCTGTTCTGACAACACTTCACGCTTGACACCACCTGCACAGCTAATCGCCTCTTCAATCGGGCGGAAACCTGTGAGTGGAAGGGTCAAATGTTTAATTTTTTTGGCTAATTCAGCAGCATCTTGCCATACCGCTTTGGCTACCAATTCCCGTACTAAGGCCGCCTTGGCACCGTCCAATCCAGCTTTACGCCAGACATTAGTTAAAGACTGCTTCTTACTTGGCTGTATTTTTTGCACAAGCTGTTCGATGCTTTGATTTGGGAAGAGGTCCAGATGCAGCTGCATAGGCTGCCCCTGTTTTAGTTGCTCGCGTAAGCCACGCCCCTGCTTATAGATCAGACCACTTTCCAGACCATAATGACTAATTACGATATCGCCAACGGTCTTTTCACCTTGCCCTAACCATGCTGCAACACGTTTCAGCGGCTGACCAAAGACTGGCTGCATAAACCGAGACCAAGGATATTCCACTCCGGCATTACTGGCCTGGAAAGGCTCAATTTCATCCGGCTTTAACCAGGCTTGCCATGCACCATCACTACCCAACGCTGACCAAGACACTGCACCACAAGCCAGAATAATGGCATCAAAATATTCAGTACGATGTTCATTATTTTTCAGATCACGCAGCTCAAGCTGTTGCTGCTCTAACTGGCTGACTTTATGCCGGTAATGAAACTGGATGCCATCACTAGCCAAACGCTTGAGCCAGGCACGCAGCAAGGGCGCGGCTTTCATCTCTGTGGGAAATACCCGGCCGGACGAACCGATATAAGGTTCAATACCGAGCTGTTTCATCCAGTCTTGAATCCAGACCGCATCCCACTGTTTGATCCAAGGGGACAACCACTCCACCTGATCATAACGTTGTACAAACTGTGGCACAGGCTCAGCATGGGAAATATTCAGGCCGGTTTTACCTGCCATCAGGAATTTACGCGCGGCAGACGGTTTTTGCTCATAGATATGCAACTCATAATCAAACTGACTGAGCACTTCTGCTGCCATTAAGCCTGCGGGGCCTGCGCCCACAATAGCAATGCGTTTGCTCATCTGCTTATTCCGAGACGGTGGCATTCTGCCCTTGCAAAGGCTGGAAATCATCAAAACGTGTCACATAACTTTCAGGCTTGCTGATGATTAGTTGCTGGCATAATTCGCCGCGTTCCAGATATTTAATTTCAAAATGGGTGCGCGCCGAATCTGCAGCAATCACTTCTTTGACAAAAGGCAGCTTCCAGAGCTCTCGCACCTGTATTTCTGCTTCTTCGGTATAGGCAGGAATATTACTGGCCAAAGTAATCGTTCCCCCGGTTTTCAGGCGTGAAAGTAGAAACTCAAAAAATGGCATATTGACCCAGCGCTGTGCCGGATTATGCGGTTCAGGATTTGGATATAAAATAAAGAATTGTTCTACCTGCTCCGGATACAGTGCATGCACGATCCACGGTAAAGCATCGGCATGAACGGTCTGTAAATTGGTTTGACCTTCAACAGCATGCTGTTTTTGCATCGCCAGAAATTTTTCCCGGGTACGTTCAATCGCAATCAGTTGAGTGTCGGGATTGTTCTTGCTGAATAACAAGGCATGTTTACCTTTACCCGCTCCCACTTCGACGCAGACCGGTTCAGGACTGATGCTTTGAAAATCACGGGGCGCATGCATACGCTGTGCTTGAAATTGACGAATCGGCATAATCAGATCAAACTAATAAAAACCGCATAAGTCTAACAAGTGCGGCTATATTTGCCTAATCGAACCTTTATTTTTCTTTGGAGTCGTCCCATGCCTACCACTTTAAACTGTCCGCGCTGTGGCAAGCTGACCACTTGGGAAGATAATGATTACCGTCCTTTTTGTTCAGAACGTTGCAAGATGATTGATCTGGGTGCCTGGGCCAATGAGGAATATAGTTTGCCTACCCAGGATGCACCACAAGCCGACAACAGCGAAGAATAAAGGTCTTCCCTTTCGAAAATTCTGTCTAAAAGCAGAATCTTGTCGAAATTAAGTAAATAAATCATATGAATTTTATAAAATTACTTAGATAAAGCAACACGAATTAACATCATTCATAAAGCCTTAGTATTATTGTTCTACTCTAAATTTTCACATTATTTTTAGAGCAATAATATGGGTTATATTATTTTAAGAGTCATATTAATTGGGGTTGGTCTACTCGCACTTCTTTCTTTGGGAGTCGGCATTTTCCAACAAGATAGTTTATTTATTGTATTGGGTGTGCTTTTTGCTTTTGCCGCTTGGCTCATACACATGCAAACGCGACAACTTCGCAATAATCCCTTTTCAGAATAAAGATAAAAGACCAAACTATGTTGGTCTTTTATTTACGCTTTTAACCCGCTTTACCTGCAACAAACGGATTATGCTGCTTTTCAAAACCAATGGTGCTGATCGGCCCATGTCCTGAAATGAATTGAGTTTCATCTGGCAGGCTGAAACATTCACGCTGAATTGAATCTAAGAGCTGTTGATGATTGCCACGCGGGAAATCAGTCCGGCCAATTGAGCCTTTGAACAAGACATCACCTGTCCATAACAAGTCATAATTTTTGTTATAGAACATCACGTGACCCGGCGTATGGCCTGGAGCAAAACGCACTTCGAACTCCTCATTGCCGAGTTTGAGCACTTCACCACCTTCCAGCCACTGGGTCACTTCAACTTTTTCCGGAATCGGAAAACCATAACGTGCCGAAACTTCTTGAATCATGTCAAGCCAGAATGCATCTTCCTTATGTGGTCCGATTACCGGTACATTCCAGGCCTTTTTTAATGCACCCACCGCACCCGCATGATCCAGATGGCCATGAGTGAGCCACAAGGCTTTAACCGTTAAACCCAGCGCTTCAACTTCAGCTTTCAGTTTTTCAGGTTCGCCCCCTGCATCAATCAAAATGGCTTCTTTAGTGTCTGCATCCCAAACGATCGAACAGTTTTGCTGAAATGCAGTAACTGGAACAATTTTGACTTGTAACATGGGGTGAAAAACCTCGGGCAAGTTAATGGGCAAGTGTCTGTGTCAATGCATCCAGATTAGCCTGGAGCAGACTGTTGAGCAATCGCAAATGATCTTCACGGCTATTTAAAGCAGGAATATAGCGATAGCTTTCACCGCCGAGTGCTTTAAATGTCTCGGCATTTTCGATTGCCAGCTCTTCAAGCGTTTCCAGACAGTCCGCGGAAAATGCCGGACTCATCACCTGAATTGATTTCACCCCTTGCTTGGCCCAATCTTCGAGCAAAACATCGGTATAGGGCTTGATCCACTCCTGTTTGCCAAACCGCGACTGAAAGCTGATCGCATATTGATTTTCATTTAAACCTAGTGCTTCCGCCACCAATTTACCCGTGATGCGGCAACGGTCGGCATAAGGATCGCCTTTATCAGCATAAGGCTGTGGAATGCCGTGGAAAGACATCAATAATTTCTCTGGTTGACCATGAATTGCCTGATAATCACGTACACTTTGAGCCAACGACTGGATAAATAAAGGATGTTGATAATAATCCCGGATCACTGTCAAACCGGGTAAATTACGCTGTTTCACCACCCATTTCGCCACAGCATCGTATAGAGGTGCGGTCGACGTGGCAGAATATTGTGGAAACAGGGGAAATAGAATCACGTGTTCCTGTGGCTGCGCGGAGACCTGTGCCAAGACATCCTGAATGTTGGGATTGCCATAGGTCATGGCAGGTACCACATTCAGTTCAAACTGTGGATACAGCTGGGTGAGATGCGTCTTGACTGCTGCGACCTGCTCAAACAGAATTTCACGCATCGGCGAATCCTGTCCCCATACTTGCGCATAGGCCTGTGATACCCGCTTTGGACGGAAGGGCAAAATGAGTAAGCGCAGAATGATTTGCCAGATCGGTTTGGGAATTTCAATCACACGCTGATCAGATAAAAATTGCTTGAGGAAACGGCGTACCGCTGGAATCGTAGGCTCATCTGGTGTGCCCAAGTTTGCCAATATAATCGTCACTTTCGCTTTAGCAGGAGAATACATTCAGTTCGTCCGTCAGGATATCAACCCCTGTACTTTAACAGCTTTTTATTTATTCTCTCTATGGATTAATACGCTGACTTATATTGAAAAGTGCGATCTAAATCCAGCAAACTGCTGTCCAGCAACTTCTGCGCTTTTGGCGTGATCTGCCACAGCATGCGCTGTCGGTCATCACGACCAGATGGCACAATCCAGTCATTCTGGCGCATTTGAATTTTTAAACTATGCAAGGCACGAATATTCATCTGGGCACGCGCGACAGCATGCGCTCGCGGCATCTGCACCCGTGCATCCTGCAAACCGGTTTCATTCAGATATTCATTCATGCGCTTTGAGAAAAACTCTTCAGGGGTCGGATTGACAAAAGTTGAACCCAGCAACGCCAACAATTGTGCCCAAGTCAGTTTTTTCTGGACTTTGATTTCTTTAAAATTACCATCCTGATAAGCATGCATCCGGTATTCAAAAGAAAAAACTTCATGCATCGCCACTTTGGGCAAGCTTAGGAATGGATCAACTTCTGCAGTTCCACCATCACGTTCCAGTTGAGCCACTTTGGCTTTCAGCTGATCAATCTCGTCATGTAGCGCCTGAGTATTTTGCGGACGCACCCAGCCAGTCACCGGATAGCGCTCCAACATTTGCGGCATGTTAAAACGCACTGCCATTTCCAGATCGCGCAGGCTGCGGTAAGTAAACACCTGATCCACTTCCTGCTGTAACAGTTGACGGAATTCCTTAAATTTTTCCTGTAATTCCGGTTTGGCATCATGCAATGCACTTTCACGTGATGCCGGATCATCATGCATAAACACAATAATCGGTTTTTGCTTGGTCACTGCATAAATATATTCGAGATGCATATAGCCGACACCCGATACCGACTGCTCCCCATACTGGCTGCCCAGCAGAATGACTACATAATCACAGTCATCAATCTGGCGGCGTGCAAATGCAGTATTCAGCGGTGTACGCTGTTCCAGTCCCCACGAGAAAAACCCCATTCCTACCAGTGTTTGAGACAGAATGATACGCTCCGGTTGCATTTCTGCCCCAGAGGTTGAGATGAACACTTGGTACCGTTTATCCAGCATGGGCTATCCTCTTCTCCTGTACATTTGGGTAAAAAATGCATCATCACATGCTTCTTTACCCAATATGGCCACCCCACAATCAAAATATCTTTCTTCTTAAATTATAGAAATGAGTTTTAAACTGCACTCATATTACTGACCTGCCATTTTAAATCGGCCGGAATCAGGTGCTGCAAAATCGGTCGGAGCTGTTCAGCATTCTGCCCACTCACCACCAATTCAATTTTCACGCTTTCTTTAGACTCATGCTCAAATAATAACCCATTTTTAATTAAAATTTGGGCCGTTTGTCTTGCAACCGCGAATCCTGAGTCAATTAATGTCAGCTTTTGACCAAAAATATACTGAATTGACGATTTTAGGAAGGGGTAATGTGTACATCCTAATACTAAATAATCAGCGCCCTGATCTACAACTGGTTGTAAAATCTCTTTTAATGTCTGCAAACAGGCTGCACTCATCTGCTCTCCAGCCTCAACAAAAGGCACCAGATCTAGACTGGTCACAGGCAGGACTTTGACTTGAGCCGGTTCGGCAAAACGGGAAATGACATCTTTAATCAGCTGGCCGCGGAAGGTTGCAGGCGTGGCCAATACCGCCACAGTTTTCGACTGGGTATTCAGGACGGCCGGTTTAAGTGCGGGTACTAAACCGATAATCGGAAAGTTTTCACCATAATAGTCACGCAAATAATCCAGACTAAAAGCGGAAGCGGTATTACAAGCCACCACCGCAACTTTACAACCTTGACGATAAAGCCATTCAATCGCCTGAGCCGTCAAGGCACGAATTTCCTGATCATCTCTCGGGCCATAAGGCACATGCGCAGTATCCGCATAATAGACAAAGCGTTCATTAGGCAAATGGCGGGCAATTTCCAGGGCGACTGACAAGCCGCCTACGCCTGAGTCAAAAATGCCAATAGGCGCATCTGCCGTGGCATTGGGCATCGGGTCCAATAACTGGGAAATTGGTTGAATAGCGCTCATAACGTTGCAGGTAGCTTGTTTGAAATTTCTAGCGATCAAGCTTAAACCTCAGGTGCTCAAATGCAAGTCTAAATCACCACTTTTCAAACTTAAAACGGTTTCGCCTGCCGGATTTTCATCAAGCTCTCCCATCTCGACCAGATGTAAAAATGCCGCACGCTGAATCAGGGCATTAATCCCAAAACGCACATGCACATAAGGCCGCAACTCACCTTTGTATTCACGCATAAAGATTGGATGTTCAGCATCGACAATAATCAGGTCTTGCGTGGTTGTGCCCAGTTGCAGATAAGTCACTCCATTGATCTCAACCTGATCGACCTGATTGACAAATAAAGGTTCATCTTCAACTTCGATTTCAATCATTTCTACTGGTGTTTTTAGATAGAATTTATCGTTTTCTTTCCAGAGCACCGTTGCAAACAGGTCAATCATCGGCTGACGCTTGATCAATTGACCTTCGTGCCACCATTCGCCGTTGGCTAAAACCTTGAGATCCATTGTGCCACAATGCTTTGGCTGCCATTGCTCCAAAGGGGGTATTGACCTTTTGTGACTGCCCTGTGCATCTTTTAAGTATTGTGCGATATCCATTAAATTTTTATCATCGGGATAAGTTACTTTTTTCGTCGGATTTGTGCTGGGTACTGGCTTATCCATAAAAGAAGACCTTAATGACGGAAAAATAATATGTTTCAGCCAATTGGCTAAAACCGGCTTTAAAACTATACTAGCCCAGATTATCAAAGACACCAGCATTTTTGTGTCTAGGAACCAAGAACACTTATGGCAGCACCCAATCATATGATTATGGTTGCCACCGAATAGTAATATGAGGAGTCCTACATGGAACACATCGAACGTGAATCGATGGAGTTTGACGTCGTCATCGTAGGCGCAGGCCCTGCGGGTCTTTCTGCTGCGATCAAAATCCGTCAACTTGCAATTGAAAACAACTTAAACGATTTGTCCGTTTGTGTCGTAGAAAAAGGCTCCGAAGTCGGTGCGCATATTCTGTCTGGTGCTGTGCTTGAACCGCGTGCCATGAACGAGCTGTTTCCGGACTGGAAAGAACAGGGTGCCCCGCTGAATGTCCCGGTGACTGAAGATAAAACCTTCTTCCTGCTGTCAGATGAAAAATCACAGGAAGCACCGCACTGGATGGTGCCTAAAACCATGCATAACGATGGCAACTATGTCATTTCACTGGGCAATGTGGTGCGCTGGTTAGGCCAGAAAGCGGAAGAACTGGAAGTGTCGATCTTTCCGGGCTTTGCCGCGTCTGAAATTCTGTATCATGCCGATGGTACAGTCAAAGGCATCCAAACCGGTGATATGGGTATTGGTAAAGATGGCGAACCAACGCATAACTTTACCCCGGGTTATGAACTGCATGCCAAATACACGATTTTTGCTGAAGGCTGCCGTGGTCACCTCGGTAAGCGTTTAATCCAGAAATTCAACCTGGACAAGGATGCGGATCCGCAACATTACGGTATTGGCATTAAAGAGTTGTGGGAAATCGATCCGGCTAAACACAAACCGGGTCTGGTCATGCATGGTGCCGGCTGGCCGCTTTCTGAAACCGGTTCTTCAGGCGGCTGGTGGCTGTACCACGCTGAAAACAACCAGGTGACCTTGGGCATGATCGTGGATCTGTCCTACACCAACCCGCATATGTATCCATTCATGGAAATGCAGCGCTGGAAAACCCATCCTTTAATCAAGCAGTATCTGGAAGGTGGCAAGCGCATTTCTTATGGTGCCCGTGCCGTGACCAAAGGTGGTTTTAACTCGCTACCAAAATTCACCTTCCCGGGCGGTTCTTTAATTGGGGATGATGCCGGCTTCCTGAACTTTGCCAAAATCAAGGGCTCACACACTGCAATGAAATCCGGCATGCTCTGCGGTGAAGCGGTATTTGAGGCCATTGCTGCCGGTGTAGAAAAAGGCGGTGATCTGGCGGTAGCACGTGTAGTGGAAGGCGAAGATTTCTTTGTGAAAGAACTCACCGCATATACCGACAAGTTCAACAACAGTTGGTTAAAAGAAGAGCTGTATAACTCGCGTAACTTTGGCCCGGCAATGCACAAGTTCGGTCAATGGATCGGTGGTGCATTTAACTTTATCGACCAGAACGTGTTTAAAGTGCCGTTCACCCTGCACGATCTGGTTCAAGATCATGCTGCGTTAAAAACCCAGGCAGCTGAAAGTTTCAAGCCGACCTATCCAAAACCGGATGGCAAGCTGACCTTTGACCGTCTGTCTTCAGTGTTTGTATCGAATACGGTCCATGAAGAAAACCAGCCAGCGCATTTGAAACTGACTGATCCATCCATCCCGGTTGAAGTGAATCTGCCGACATGGGACGAGCCTGCACAGCGTTACTGCCCGGCGGGTGTGTATGAAATTATGGAAAATAATGACGGTTCCAAGCGTTTCCAGATCAATGCAGCCAACTGTGTGCACTGCAAGACCTGTGATATCAAGGATCCGTCACAGAACATCACCTGGGTGACACCGGAAGGTGGTGGTGGTCCGAATTACCCTAATATGTAATGTTAGGGTAATTCTTGCGCAGCAGTGCTGCTCATACCCGCATATGTAATCTGATCATCAGATAAAAAATAAACCCGCTTTTAAGCGGGTTTATTTATGGATAAATTATTTAAAATTTCAGTTCTTGTCCATTTATCTATTTAATTTAGTAGATTTGTGGAATTTTATTGTCTAAATAGGGACAGATCATTGAGCTCATCTGTCATTTATCTCTTTAGCCGCCTTTCTTCACTAAATAATGAAATTCTTTATTGCCATTTTCATCCAGACGTTCTTCCTGCAAGAGCAACTCATGCCCCAAATGCATACAGAATTTTGGAATATCCCACGACGTTGAATTATCCGTAGCAAACACCTCAACCACATCACCTGCCTTGGATTTACGGATCGCCTGATGCAACATCATCACTGGCTCAGGACAACGCAAACCTCGGGTATTCAATTGCAGACTTGGAATAATTTCAGTTGGGGACATCGATAGACTCAGGATGGAAAGACCGCCATATTTTAGCATAAAGCTGCGATTACATAGCTGCTTTGCAATACGTACCCAGTTCCAAAATCAGCGCTGACTCGCGCGATCAAGACTGTGCATCATATTTACAATAGACAAGCGAATTTTCTGCGGTATGATAAAACCACGTTTTTTTAGATATTAAGAGTCTTCAGGAAAAATCATGCACGAGGAATCAGGCCCGTCGTGGGGTATGCGCGGCTTACGCAAATGGCTGGGAACTGCACCCGAAACTCGCGACGAACTGCTAAAATTAGTACAAGATTCACGTCGATTTTTAGAACCCGATACTGTTGCCATGCTTGAGGGCGTTCTTGACCTCCCGGCAACCAAAATTCGTGAAGTCATGACGCCTCGCACGTCCATGATCAGCTTACAGGAAGATGACCAGTTGCTGGATATCCTGCATGTGCTGGTCGAGTCTGCGCATTCACGTTTTCCGGTATTTTCATCCGATCAGACCGACAATGTAGTCGGCATTCTGCTGGCCAAAGATTTATTGCCTTTTCTGACTGAACCGACGGCCAAGGTCGATATTCGCGCGCTTATGCGTCAGCCTTTGTTTGTTCCAGAAAGCGCCCGCTCCGATCAGGTTTTGCGCATGTTGAAGAATACCCAGACGCATATTGCCGTAGTGATTGATGAATATGGTACGACTTCGGGTCTGGTAACACTGGAAGATATTCTAGAAGAAATCGTCGGTGAAATTGAAGATGAACATGACAATGCTGATGAAGAAGCATACTACATTGTTCCGGACAATGATCCGACTACCGCCAATACCTGGGTAGTCCAAGCCCTGACTCCGATTGAGTATTTCAATAATATGCTAGATGCGACTTTCCCTGATGATGAAGTGGAAACCATGGGCGGCTTATTATTACAGGAAATTGGTCTAGTGAGTGACCTTGAAGGTCAAACTATTGAACTGGAAAACTGGCAATTTACCATTCTTGAAGCAGATTCACGCTCGATTCATCTAATTCGAGCCGTGCGCCAATGAGAGCGTATTTCGATAAGCTGTTGAGTTCGTCTCAACAGCAAAAAACCTTGCCGCTGATCTATCCTGTTTTAATTGCCTTATTTGCAGGTGCCATTTTCAGTTTAGCACTGGCTCCCTATCATTACTGGTGGCTGGCGATTCTGTCTCCGGCACTGCTCTATGCCTGCCTGCGCGGACGTACTGCAAAACAAGCCTTTGGCATTGGCTGGGCTTACGGGATCGGCTTGTGGTTTGTCGGCGCATTCTGGCTGTATACCTCGATTCATTTCTATGGCGATACCAGTGCATTTCTCAGCGTTGTGATGATCCTGATTATGGCACTGGTGATGGGTCTGTTTAGTGCCGTTCAAACGTTTGTCTATCGCCGCTTTTTCCCGGAAACGCCTTTAACCTTTGCTCCGCTCTGGGTGCTGTTTGAATGGTCCAAGACCTGGGTCTTTACTGGTTTCCCGTGGCTGTTCGCCGGTTATGCCTTTACCGAACGCTATCTGGATGCCTATGCACCTCTTTTTGGGGTGTTTGGGGTGTCTTTCGTGGTGATCATTCTGGCCTGTGCGCTGGTTGAAATCCTGAATAGACGTCTGTTCTGGGCCATTCCTTCCGCTATCTTGTTACTCGGTGCCTGGGGAGCTTCATATCTCAACTTTGTGGAACCCAAAGACGAGAAACCGCTTTCTGTTTCTCTGATTCAAGGCAATATTCCGCAAGACCTGAAATGGCTGACTGAATATCAGGTGAAAACCTTGTTGATTTATGCCAATCTGAGCAAGACCGAATGGGGCCGTGATCTGATCGTCTGGCCGGAATCTTCGATTCCCATGTTCCAGACCGACATTGAAGCCTTTCTGGAAGCCATGAAAGTCCAGGCTGAAAAATCAGGCACTGCCTGGGTGACCGGCATTCCGTATTGGGATTTAGCAGAATCTCAAGCGGCGGGTTATCCTAAATATTACAACAGTATTATGGCCAGCGGCGATGATTCTGATGGGCTGTACAAGAAACAGCGACTGGTTCCTTTTGGTGAATATATTCCCTTGTCAGGCTGGTTGAGCTGGGTATTGCCAGGTCTACAAAATGATCCTTCCATGAGTGGTTTTACCCGGGGCGCAGATCATCAAAAACCATTGAATGTGAAAAATCATCCATTGGGTTCTGCAATTTGCTATGAAGTGGCCTACCCGAATTTGACCCGTCGCAATGCCAGCCAAAGTGATTTTCTGGTGACCGTGTCTAATGATGCCTGGTTTACCGGCACGGCAGGACCATTACAGCATCTGCAAATGGTGCAAATGCGTGCTAAAGAAAATGGCCGCTGGTTTATTCGCGCCACCAATACCGGTGTAACCGCCTTTATTGACCACAATGGCCACATCGTGAAAAAAGCCCCGGTGGATCAGGAAGCGGTATTACGTGGTGAACTTCCAGCCATGCAGGGCGAAACGCTGTATATGAAACTCAGTGATTGGCCAGTGATGATCTTCTCAGTTCTGCTTTTGCTTATTGGATGGCGCTTCCGTCCACGTAAAGTGGATGTCAGCTTTAAGTCAAGAAGATAATTTCTTCAAGTCCCTCTTTTACAAAGAGGGATTTAGGGGATTCCTGAATATAGCACCTTATCAATCCCTCCTAAGCTCCCTTTATGAAAGCGAAGAACACTCAAGGCAATAAAAAACCGAGGTCACAGCCTCGGTTTTCTATCTCTTTAAAACTTAAAACTGTATAGCCAGATAACACACCATACTGGCAAGAGACAACATCGGCACATGACGATACAGGTTAACCAATGTCTGCTCAAATGCTGAACCTTGTTCGGCTTGAATGCGGATTACACTCGCATTTAATGCTGACCAGAAACACAGGGCCAATAAACTGCTCATCAAACTGATAGCAAAGAAAGCCACCATAATCTGGCTGCTGCCTTCGGTGCTTTGCCATAAATGGACGATTCCCTGACTGATCGGCAGCATGCTTAAAACCAGAAGAACAGATTTCAGCATCGACCAATGAAATTGATTGATTTCATCTCCTAAGATTAATGCTTTCATGTGCTTCTCCGTTGGCGAGTCAAGTACCATTCAGATCATTATGAGCTTTTTTAAATAAATAGAAAGTGTATGTTTATTCATATTTTACGAGAATTGTAATAGATAAATATGGGAATAATTCTTATTATAACTCGCATATCGTTTTTATTATTTCATTATTATAAATATCATTAACTTACATTATATTTAATAATTAATAGTTATTATCACTTCACTTCGTATTGAAATAGCCTATTCAGTGAAGTGATATATTCTATCTATCGAAAATTTATAACGATTCTCAATTAAGGCTGATAATAAATATCGGCATCTGTTCCTTCACCACCCGATTGACCATCTGCACCAAATGAATACAGATCGAAGCTGCGGCCATCGGTGCCCGGAATCACATATTGCAGTTCATTATCCCAGCTGTCTTTTGGAAAACCGCCCTTGACATAACCGCCTGGCACCCAGTTTTTTGCAGTCGCTGGCTGATTCACCAGTGCATCCAGACCGCCTTCCTGCATACTTGGATACTTGCCATTGTCCAGCTTGTATTGATCCAGTGAACCTGCAATGCTCTGCAACTTGATCACGGTGGTATCTACTTTGGCTTTTTCACCGCGTCCCATCACATTCGGAACAATCAGCGCAGCAAGCACACCGAGAATAACAATCACCACCATGACTTCGATTAAGGTAAAGCCCGTCTGTTTATTTAATTGATTCCTTTTCATTCAATCTCTCTCATTTATTTGCATCATTCAGAATTTCCACTTGAATCTTGATCACAGCAAAATTCTAACTGGCTTCTGTTTAAATCATATTATTCATATTCACAATTGGCAGCATCACTGCAATCACAATCACCAAAACAATACTGGCCATCAATACCAGCATTAAAGGTTCCAGCAAGGCCAGTAAAGTTGAAATCAGGGTGGTCACTTCGCGATCCTGCATCTGTGAAGCACGTTCCAACATGCGGTCCAGTTCACCAGACGCTTCACCACTTTTGATCATTTGTACCATCATCGGCGGGAAATAACCACTGCGTTCCAGTTGGGTCGCCAGGTTGCCACCTTCAGTGACTTTTTCCGCTGCCAGATTGACAGCATCACGGATCACCCAGTTGTTACTGACTGCAGCACCAATGCGCAGTGCATCGACCAGCGGCACGCCAGACTGGGTCAAAATGGATAAAGTACTGGCAAAACGTGCGGCATTAATCCCGCGTGACAGTTTTCCAAACAGCGGTAGTTTTAAGGTTAGACGGTCAAAGGCATAATGCCCGGCGGTGGTTCTTAAAAAACGGATTAATAAGAAAATCCCTAAAGCACCACCGATCAATAAAAATGGCCAGGCAATGCGGATGAAATCACTGGCTTTCATCAAGGCCACGGTAATCCACGGCAAGGCGTCTTTACTCTGATCAAAAGTCTTGACGATATCCGGCACCACATAGGTCATCAGCCCCATCACGATCGCAAAGGACATCAGCATCAGGATAATCGGATAGACCATTGCACCCTGAATTTTTTTCTGCATGGCAAACCGGTTTTCGGTATAGTCAGCCAACTGATCCAGAATCAGGTCCAGATGTCCGGAACGCTCACCGGCCGCAATCGTAGCAATATACAGTTCAGGAAAACGTCCGGATTGCTGCAAACCCTGCGCCAGACTATGCCCTTCTAGTACCTTGGAGCGAACCGACATCAGCAGGTTTTGTACATGCACTTTTTCGCTTTGCTTGCCGACGGCGCGGATGGCTTCTTCCAGCGGAATCGCGGCAGCGACCAGCACAGATAGCTGCCGGGTCATGAGGGCCAGATCGTAGGCGGTGATGCTTTTTTCAAACCATTTTCGACGATGCTGCTGGTCTTTTTTTTCGACAGGATCAACAGAGACCGGAATAAGTGCTTTATCCCGTAATTGTTGCCGGATCTGACGTGCAGAATCCCCCTCCAGCACGCCTTTTTGCTGCTTTCCTGAAGCATCAAGCGCAATAAACTGATATGCAGGCATTGTAATGCTCTAATTTTCCAAAATTTTGCTCAACGCTGTTGCGTCAGACTACCGAAATCATTCATATTCTTTGATATAAATTATCTGCTCACTCTAACATAATCGAACTTTAAGCACGACGAAATTTCTTCAGGATCTCCACCCCAAGATATGCAAAATTCTCACACCGATTCAAGTCCACTTTATCGCGTACGCGTTGCTGTACCTGTGCATGTATTTGATTGTTTTGATTACACGATGAGTGCAGCACAATTTGAACAGGCACAGATTGGGGCACGCGTACTGGTGTCGTTTGGTCGGCAGAATCTGGTTGGAGTGATTATCAAAAAACTGTCCGCAGACACTCCTCTCGACCCGCGCTTTAAACTTAAGGCTGTGACCGAACTGCTCGATGAACGTGCCATTATAGATAGCAAAGTTTTAAGTTTGTTGACATGGTCAGCACAGTATTATCAGTTTCCGATCGGTGAAGTCGTCCACAGTGCCCTGCCGACCCTGCTTCGTCAGGGCAAGCCTTATAACCTGCTGGCCCGTACCTGGAAATTGCTGGACCCTGATGCCGAGGCCAAAGTACGCCGTTCGGACAAGCAGCAGGAAGCTTACCGGATTTTAAAACTGCATCCGGTCGGGACCACTGAAAATGTGCTGAACATGGCCGGGATTGAAACCGCGACCTTAAAAGCGCTGGAGAAAAAAGAGATTTGCGCCTGTGTGCTGGAGCCACAAGATTTCAATCCGCAGCCGATGCAGCTGGCACAAATGCCGCTCACTGCCAATCCTGAACAAAAACATGCAGTCGAACAGGTATTAAAATATCGCAATCAATATCAGGCTTTTTTACTGGATGGTCTGACCGGCAGCGGTAAAACTGAAGTGTATTTGCAGATCATGGAGCAGGTACTGAAACAGGGCAAACAGGTGCTGGTGCTGGTGCCGGAAATCGGCCTGACGCCGCAAACCATCAGCCGTTTTCAGTCCCGTTTTCATTGCCATATTGCGTTGCTGCATTCCGGGCTGAATGATTCCAAACGGCTACAAGCCTGGCAGTCGGCAGAAACCGGCAAAGCCTCAATCGTACTCGGTACACGTTCTGCCATTTATACCCCGATGCCGAATCTGGGCCTGATCATTCTGGATGAAGAACATGACCTGTCCTTTAAACAGCAGGAAGGCTTCCGCTATCATGCCCGCGATGTCGCCCTGTACCGCGGCCATTTACAGCAATGTCCGGTAATCTTAGGGTCAGCCACACCAAGCATTGACAGTTATGCGCTGGTGCAACATGGTAAGATGCAGGCACTGGAGCTGAACCAGCGTGCCGGCACGGCCTTGATGCCCAAAATCCATATTCTGGATTTAAAAGTTGCGCAAAAAAAGCATGGGATTAGCCTGCAATTGATTCAGGACATCAAAAAGCGCCTGGAGAAAAAAGAACAGGTACTGATTTTTTTAAACCGCCGTGGCTATGCCCCCGTCCTGCTTTGTGGCAGCTGTGGCTGGCAGGCGCAATGTCCGCACTGTGATGCCAACTTCACTGTACACCGTCAGCCTTATCAGCATCTGCATTGCCATCACTGCGGTACTATTCACCGTATGCCGGAACACTGCCCGCAATGTCAGCATCAGGAACTGGTTACACTGGGTATGGGCACTGGCAAAGTTGAAGAACATCTGAATGAACTCTTTCCGGATTTCGAGGTGATTCGGGTTGATCGCGATTCCACCAGTCGGGTCGGCAGCTGGCAGAAAATCTATGACAAGATTCAGAAAAGCGAACCTGCCATTTTGCTTGGCACCCAGATGCTGGCCAAGGGACACCATTTTCCCTATGTCACTCTGGTAGCGATTCTAGATATCGACTCCGGTCTGCTCAGTGTGGATTTCCGTGCTACTGAACGGACTGCACAGCTGATCGTGCAGGTTGCAGGCCGGGCCGGACGCGGTGAACATAAGGGGGATGTCTATCTGCAAACGCTCAGACCAGATCATGCCCTACTGAATACCCTGGTCAATGAAAATTATCGCATATTTGCCCAGCAAACCTTAAAAGAACGGCAGATGGCCAGAATGCCGCCCTACCGTTATGCCATCCTGATTCGCTGTGAATCCAAAGATCAGGCACAAAATACCGAATTCTTACAGAAACATGCAGCACTCTTCAGGCAATATCCTGATCTGGCGCTGGACATCTGGGGACCAATTCCTGCGCCAATGGAACGTAAGGCCGGACGCTATCAGTCGCATATGGTGCTATTGTCAGCGGATCGTCCCCGTTTGCATTACTATGTGCGCAGCTGGTGGCAAAACATGCTGCAGGACAAACCTTCTAGCATGAAGCTCACGCTGGACATCGACCCTCAGGAACTGAGCTAAAAGATATTGCGCCTGAGGATCGGTCTGGAATACAAGACTCCCAGTCTGGATCAAGAATAAATTTAGGGCAGGAAAATGTCGATACTGTTACAAATAACACTGGTTCTGGTAATTGCACTGTTGATGGTGCCACTGAGTAAAAAGCTCAGATTGCCAAGCGTGCTGGGCTATCTGTTAACAGGAATTATCTTGAGTCCAAGCCTTTTGCACCTGATTCAGACACCCGAAGTCATGAGTAGTTTCATGCAAGTCAGCCTGATGGCACTGATGTTCTGGATCGGCCTGCAACTCAGACCACAACGCATTGTGCAGATTAATTCCCCCCTGTGGATGATGGCTGCTTTACAAGTATTGATCAGCGCCTTAATTTTTACGCTCTTGGCCTGGGTTTTCCTTCAGCAAAGCCTACTCGCCAGCATTGTAATTGGACTCGCCGGCAGTTTGTCTGCCATGACTCTGGTGATTCAACATCTCAATCATCAGGAACAGTTCGCCACCAGTTATGGTCAGCAAGCCTATTCGATCCTGCTGGTTCATTCCCTGTTGGCCATTCTGGTGATTGCAGCTATTCCCCTATTTGCCGGGATTCGCTCCACTGAACATGGCGTGGCCTATTTTGCTGCGATCATCGCAACGTTGAGTGGTCTGTTTCTGTGTAACCGTTACCTGATGCAACCGCTGTATCGTTGGATTACCAAAAGTGGCAGTCACGAATTGCACGCGATTGTGGCGATTGCGGTGACCTTGGCATTGCTGGTGTTGATGAATACCCTTGGCCTGAATCTATTTCTCGGTGCCTTATTTGCCGGTATTTTACTGGCAGATTCAGATTTTCGTCCTGCGGTAGAAAGCACGATTCGGCCTTTTCAGGGCTTATTGATCGGCCTGGCCTTTATCAGTCTGGGCATGGCACTAAAATTGTCTGATCTGCTGAATTTCCCCTGGATCATTCTCGGCGGTACCCTCGCTTTAATCTTGGTCAAGTTTGCAATCAGCCTGACATTGGCGCGTTATCATCAAAATAGCTGGCGCAATAGCACCTTGTTAGCAGCTAGTCTGGCACAAGGCGGTGAATTTGCCTTACTGGCACTGGTGATTGCAGTATCCGACCAGATTATTCCGGCCGATCTGCTCTCTCCCTTGCTGTGGATGGTGAGTTTTTCCTTGCTACTGACGCCCGCATTTTATTGGTTATTGCACAGCCAGATTTTACCGCATCTGGATCGTCACAATCATCTGGCAGCGACCTTCGAAACCGATCTCAATCCTGAAACCAGTACTCCGATTCTGCTGATTGGCTTTGGCCGCTTCGGGCAAATCATCGCCCGGATTTTACTGCAACAGCAACACGCCTTTAGTGTCATGGACAGCAATGTGCAAGCCACTGAACTTCTGGCGCAGTACGACATCCCTTTCTATCAGGCAGATGCGACAGAGCCTGAAGCCTTGATACAGACCGGCATTACCACAGCACAACAGGTGATTGTGGCGATTGATGATATTGAAGACTCGATGCTGATCGTGCGGCATCTGCGGCTGAATTATCCTGAAATCAGTTTATGGGTACGTGCCCGTGACCGGCATCATGTGCATTTATTACAGGATTTGGGCGTGAAACACATCTGGCGTGAAACTTATCTTTCAGCTTTAGAACTCAGTCAGGCCTTACTAAACCAGCTCAATCCTGACCCGGAAGAAAGCCTGCAACAGATTCAAAACTTCCGCGAACAGGATGAGAAACTGCTCAACAGCCAATATCATCTGGATCCGGATGAACATCCAAATTATGAAAATCAGCATAGTAGTTTGGCTGAACTGGAGCATCTGTTTACCCAGGATCAACGCCATAAAGTGCAAAAACAGGCTAAACAGCAGCAACCGGATACAAACGGCGCAGGAATTGATACGTTAAGAGATGAACTGTCATAACTTGTGTTTTACAATAATGACACCATTAAAGCAGGGTTATGGAGAATTTTATGTCTGATTTACGCCAACGCTTTTTTATTGAAGATAGCCCTGTTCGTGGTGAAGTGGTGCATCTTGAAGAAGCTTTACAAACCATTTTAGCGCAACGTGACTATGCCCCTGCAGTTAAAATCCTGCTAGGTGAAATGCTCAGTGCCACTGCACTGCTGGCCAGCACATTGAAGATTAAAGGACGTATCAGCCTGCAAATTCAGGCATCAGGCACATTTAAATGGGCTATGGCTGAATGTAACCATTTGGGTGAAGTTCGCGCTTTGGCTGACTATGAAGAAGATCCGCACTTTCTGGTCGGTGAAGACAGCAGTACCGTGTTGAAGTCACTCACCTCTCCGGTTCTGTTCATCAATATCGAACCAGAATTTGGCGAGCGTTATCAGGGGATTGTACCCCTTGATAAAGAAAATTTGGCGGGCTGTCTGATGCAGTATTATGACCTGTCTGCACAGATTCCAACGCGCATTGTGCTGGCGAGCGACCATCAGCGTGCAGGTGGTTTACTGATTCAGCTGTTACCACGTAATAGTGAAGAAGAACAACGCCGGGTAGATGAAGACCTATGGCCACGTCTGACCATGCTCACAGAGACCCTAAAAACTGAAGAGTTAGTCGGTTTGCAAGCCACTGATATTCTGTATCGTTTATATAATGAAGAAGAAGTGCGTCTGCCAGATACGGAAGTGTTGAAGTTCGGTTGTACCTGCTCTAAAGAGCGTTGTGCAGTCGCTTTACAGCAAATCGGCGTAGAGTCGATCCGTGAAACGCTGGAATTCCAGAATCCGATCGAGATGGACTGCCAGTTCTGTAATAGCCAATATACCTTTACGGCTGAAGAAGCCTTGGGTCTATTTGGTAAACACCTGAGCTAAGTACTTAGAATCCTTAAGTTTAAAAGCATTCCTAGGAATGCTTTTTTTATATTTTAAAACCTATGGGACTGAGTTCAACAGAGCGTATTCCCCTACATTAGAAAACCCGTCTACTCCCTGAATCAAACTCTCCTGTGAATCCAATCTAAGAATCCCTGTTGAATTATAAGATTATTCACATTAACAAAACCTAAATATTCATCATTTTCAAAAAATTATGAGAAAGACTTCACAGTTCATCCTATTGATTTAATTATGCTTTTAAAATAAATTAGAGCAATAATTCTAAAATGAATACATCATCAATTTAACAGGTATGTTATGAGAAAATTATTGAATACTCTAGTAATGGGGATGAGTTTAGCCGCAGTTTCTAGTTTGGCCTTTGCCTATGAAGATCCGTTATTGGGTAAATGGAAAACCATCGATGATCAATCGGGTTATTCTCGTGCGGATGTGGAAATTCGCAAGAAAGCAGATGGCAGTTATGAAGGAGTGATTGTCGAAACACGCAGCTTGCCTGGCGCAGAAAAAATGGGAATTTGTCATAAATGTCCAGGTCAGCTTAAGAACAAGCCTTTTCTAGGCCTGCCGTTTATCTGGGATTTTAAGGCAGATCCGAAAAAGCCACGT
Source organism: Acinetobacter sp. CIP 51.11 (assembly GCF_000369665.1). Taxonomy (GTDB): domain Bacteria; phylum Pseudomonadota; class Gammaproteobacteria; order Pseudomonadales; family Moraxellaceae; genus Acinetobacter; species Acinetobacter lwoffii_S. The sequence continues at coordinate 483,746 of NZ_KB850128.1, read as the reverse complement.
GAATACCATGATGGCAAAGTGCTTGATCCGATCAGTGGCAAAGTTTACAAAGGTAAAGCACGCTTAAGTGCTAATGGTAAACGTCTGACCTTGCGTGGTTATGTGGGGGTATCGGTAATTGGTCGCAGTGTTACTTGGGTAAAATATTAATTTCAGAAAGATTTTCAAAGCCCCTATATCAGGGGCTTTTTTCTTTGTCATGATTTGAAACAATAAGGTACAAATAAAAACTGTTTTGGAGCAGGCAAAGTCATAATAATGGATCGAAGACGGTTATTTTTTATCCACTTATGATGATCAATCTTCAGCCTCGTTCAATTTTGCCCTCTGGTCTGCTTTGCAGCCCTGATATGGCGCCCTCTATTCAACACAGGAAAGTGATTGAATACGCTTTGTCGATAACACATAAAATTATAAAAACAACTTCAGCTTTAACCTTCTTTGCCTCGCATGCTGCTGATAGATATCCGGTCAGACCGACTGATCCATCAACTACTGGCACATCCCGACTCTTCACTCATGATCATTTGAGTCATCACTCTGAGTCTGCATGTCCAAGGATTGGAAAGCGTTCTATTTTAGCACCTTCCCTTTCTCCGGATTTTGCACACTTGGCTGTTTAAGGAGTAGACCCATGACTACGATTCAGTACCAAGAAAGTTTTTCCCACGGTTATACCCCCTCAGAAATTATGGACGATCGTTCATTTGACTTGATCCACTTTGCAGAAGCCTGTGGACAAAGCCCGGAATGGGTCATGCAGTTAATTGAACATGGAATTTTACCAAATCGTTCTACAACCCCGACCAGCACTTTCCTCGGTGAAGATATCTCGCGTGCACAACGCGCCTATCGCCTGCAACGCGATTTTGATGCCTCATTTAGCGCCGTTGCCATGATGCTGGACCTCATTGATGAAGTGCAGGAGTTACGCCGCGAGGTCAAACATTTGCACTTCAAGTAAATCCTTTTCATGTTCTGTCGATCTGCATTTTCCAGTGCAGATCAGAACATATTTATATTTAATTTTATGATTAGAGTATAAGAATCCCTATGAAAACCAAAGATTGCAATAAGAAAATCAAATACATGTTTCCCGAATACCGCGACTTGATTGTGCAACTTCGCGAGGAAAATCCCTATTTTGCCAAGTTATTCGAGGAACATAACGAGTTGGACAAAGAAATCAGCCAGCTTGAACTTGATCCAGTCAATCATATCAACAATGATATTGAGGCGATCAAGCGTAAAAAACTGAAATTAAAAGATGAAATTTATCGTTTGTTAAAAAGCTCTGAAGCGGACCCCTTGACCTGAGATCAACTGGACACCACATTCAGACCAATACTGACGCATAAAAAAAGCCCTAAGCCAGCCAAAGTAAACACTTTGACCAAGCTCAGGGCTTTTTTATTGTTATTCACACGAGTTTTCCCATGTGAATACTTTTAAGAATTAAACTTGTTCGATGTCTTTCATCGTTAATTTAATACGGCCACGGTTATCAACATCCGCAACCTGTACTTTTACTTCCTGACCTTCTTTCAATACATCTGCCACGTTCGCAATGCGTTCGTTTGAGATTTGAGAGATGTGAAGTAAGCCATCAGTACCTGGCAGGATATTTACGAACGCACCGAATTCAACAATACGAATCACTTTACCTGTATAAATTGTACCTGGCTCGATTTCAGCCGTAAGTGCCTGAATCTTGGCAACTGCAGCTTGCGCAGCCGCTTTAGTTTCACCAAATACGCGAACTGTACCGTTATCTTCGATATCAATCGCCGCTTTAGTTTCTTCAGTAATTGCACGAATGGTCGCGCCGCCTTTACCGATCACATCACGGATTTTATCCGGGTTGATGTTGATCACCTGGAATGTCGGTGCGTGCATCGAAATTTCAGGACGCGCACGTGAAATCACCTGGTTCATCTCATTCAAGATGTGCATACGACCCGCATAAGCCTGGTTCAATGCAGATTCCATGATCTCTTCAGTGATGCCTTCGATCTTTATGTCCATTTGTAGCGCAGTAATACCGTTTGCAGAACCCGCTACTTTAAAGTCCATGTCGCCCAAGTGATCTTCATCACCCAAGATGTCAGAAAGAACTGCGAAACGCTCGCCTTCTTTCACTAGACCCATCGCAATACCTGCAACTGGCGCTTTAAGTGGAACACCAGCATCCATCAATGATAATGAAGCACCACATACAGACGCCATTGAAGACGAACCGTTTGATTCAGTGATGTCAGAAACGATACGGATCACGTACGGGAAGCGATCAGCCGCAGGAAGAACTGCTTGAACACCACGACGTGCCAAACGACCGTGACCAATCTCACGACGCTTAGGACCAGATTCACGACCTGTTTCACCTACAGAGTATGCAGGGAAGTTGTAGTGCAACATGAAGTTGTCAGTTTTTGTACCTGCAAGGGTATCAACCATCAACGCATCACGTGTATTACCCAAAGTCGTTGTGACCAAGGCCTGAGTTTCACCACGTGTGAACAATGCTGAACCGTGTGCACGATCCAATACGCCTACTTGTACGTCGATTGCACGAACAGTTTTGGTATCACGACCATCGATACGTGGCTTACCAGACAGGATGTTGTCACGAACGGTACGGTATTTAAGGTCTTCGAACAGCTCATTTACTTCTTCTGCAATGCCAGTTTCGTCATTTTCAGGAACGAACTGTGCAACTGCTTCTGCATAAAGCGCGTCAAGTGCCGCATAACGGTCTTGCTTAACTGCAATCGTGTAAGCTTCAGAGATTTTCGCTTCGAATGCTTCTTTCAATTTACCAAGAAGTTCTTCGTTTTTAACTGGAGCAACCCAAGTTGATTCAACCGCGCCTGCAGCTGCAGCAAATTCTTTGATCGCTTGGATCGCAATTTGCATTTCGTCATGACCGAACAAAACAGCGCCCAGCATTTGGTCTTCTGAAAGCTCTTTCGCTTCAGATTCAACCATCAATACTGCAGTTTCAGTACCCGCAACAACAAGATCAAGATCAGACTCTTTGAGTTGTTCAAGGTTTGGGTTCAGGATGTATTCACCGTTGATTAAACCAACGCGCGCACCACCAATCGGACCACGGAAAGGCGTACCAGCGATAGACAATGCAGCAGATGTACCTAACATTGCAGCAATGTCAGCATCCATGGTTTTATCAGAAGAAATCACAGTGGCTGTTACTTGAATTTCGTTGAAGTAACCTTCTGGGAACAACGGACGAATTGGACGATCGATTAAACGAGAGATTAAAGTTTCAGCTTCAGACTGACGGCCTTCACGCTTGCCATAACCACCCGGGATACGACCAGCAGCATATTGCTTTTCTTGGTAGTTAACAGTCAATGGGAAGAAATCTTGACCTGCTTTTGCTTTAGGCTGTGCCACAACAGCAACAAGTACTTGTACGCCGCCCATGGTGATCACAACAGTGTTTGCCTGACGGGCAACACGGCCTGTTTCCAGGATAACGTTGTGCTGACCGAATTGGAATTCTTTACGAATAATATTAAACATTGACATGTTTTATTTTTTCCTAGTTCTTGTGAACAATTATTCTAGTGGAGACCCCTAAGGTTTGGCATTCATGACCATATGGACGAGTAAATGACAAAGCTTAGAAGCCGACCTCACCAGATTAAATACTATTTTTAAACACAAAGAAGGAGCGAAACATTCGCCCCTTCCACTAGCTTAGCGCAAAGCTAAGCCGACTTTAGTTTTCAGTAATACAGCACAAAGCATGCAATACACCCGAAAATAAAGTTTAAATCGAATTAACGACGTAAACCTAAAGCACCGATCAATGCTACATAACGACCGTGGTCTTTACCGTTAAGGTAGTCAAGTAGCTTACGACGTTGGTTAACCATACGGATTAGACCGCGACGGCTATGGTGGTCGTGTTTATGCTCTTTAAAGTGACCTTGTAAATCATTGATTTGAGCAGTTAAAAGAGCTACTTGAACTTCTGGTGAACCAGTGTCGTTTTCAGCGCGAGCGAATTTAGCCATGATCTCTGCGCGATCTGCGTTAGTTAAAGCCATTCGATTTCTCCGAGATGCTTGTATATTTTGATAAAAATCAAAGTGATGAGAATTCAAAACCTTGACTGCCGTGCATCACTACAGCAAGTTGCATATTTTAAGGGAAAACGCATCAAATTGCAAAAATAGATCCAGATTTTTGCATGGTTTTGGTTGCTCATTGATGCAGTTCAGATCCGATGACTCTTGTTCCTTAAAGATTCAGGTTTTGCATTATTTTAATGAAATAAATCCAGAATAAATTAAATATAGAAACTCCTTTGAAAAGCCCGCAAACCCTTTAGCTCGCTTGAATCTTCAGCTACTCCCCATAGAAAATGGATAAAAAAAAGCCCGAGTAAACTCGGGCTTTTTGGCGCTGTAGTTCTTTCTCTTATCATTATTATTTATTGTATTATTATGGCGTTTTACGCTTATTATTATTTTCAAACATCCTGTTGAAAAATCATCTTCCTTGTGTGGTAGATTTTGCCATATTCCCACCAGACAACTAGAGGTATTTGCCTCATTTTGCTGTAAGCCATTTCGTACATCACAGGGTGAAAATTTGCATAATGTTACATAGCTCTCGTTTTATTTAACGCTATTTACTTAAGTTTACTGGCTAGGGCTGAAAATTTTTGCTAAGAAATTAGGATAAAAATCCAGCAAGCTTCCTATAAAAAAATCAGGATATAAAAAAGCCTTGTAGTCTCTCCCAAAACTACAAGGCTTAGCGGCTGTAAGTTTCCTCTTTCACTTACTTCACTGTAAGTTCGCTGTCTACCGACATTATTATTATCATTATGCGATTATGCTCAACTTTCCGTGTTGAGTTATTTTGTAGAACCAATCTTCTCAAAAACCGAGCAAAAGCTCTATGCGTCAATTTCCTGAATCCTTGTAAGCTTTTACCTACAAGATTTGATTATTTTTGCCAATTAAATTACTAGATTGTTCAATGATTTTTTGGCTCAAACCACTTTTCCGGGTAGTTTTAACACAAAGTGCTTGTGTAAAAGCATCATAATCTACCAATAAACTGACCACTTTTTTGGCTCGAGTAATTGCAGTATAAATCAACTCTTTGCTCAATAAATTTTTTGCATATTGATCCAGCACCACTGCCGTATGGGAAAATTCTGAACCTTGAGATTTATGAATGGTCAGCGCAAAAGCGGTTTCAATACTTTTAGGTAAACGGGTGGCTAATACCCATTTTTCCAGACTCGGGAAATACACTTCAAACTGACGTTGACCAGATTGCTCACGTAAAAAACAGATACCAATATCACCATTGGACAGGCCCAACTGATAGTCGTTATAGCTCATCATGACGGGTCGTCCGACATACCAGTCGCCCTGTTTCAACTGACCTTGGGCTGCTAAAAAACGTTGTTCAATCTGTAGATTGATCTTGAGCAGCCCCAGATCACCAGAACGGATTGCCGTTAAAATACGGTAATCATCAAAAGTTTTGACCACCTGTTGCACATAGTGTTCAAAATCAGTTGAGTTTCGTTCTGTTTTTATGGCTTGTACATAAGCCTGATAACCATACATCAGCTGGTCATAATACTGATTCAAACTATGCGCGGTCTGTTCGGTGCCCGAGAGCAGATATTGTAGCTGCAATTGGTCGATTTCGACCTGATCCAAATCGATCGCCTGTAACTCACTGGCTGCCACAATCTGCTGCTCAAATTTCTGCAAGACATGAGAAGGCTCATGATTCTGCTGGATAAACTCCGCTATTGCGCCAATCTTGGCCCCTGGCGCAAAACGTCGCGTGGTGATTAAATTGACTCGGTTATCCTCCAGAGTCACTACTTGCTGTAAATCTGCCAGTACCGTTCCGACATCCACAGAAGCCAGCTGGTCTGCATCACCGAGTAAAATCAGCCGTGCATGAGACGGTACGGCGGCCAGCAACATCTGTGACAGATTCAAATCCAGCATCGAGGCTTCATCGACCACAATCACATCATAGGGCAAAGGTTGTTTGGCATGAAAGCGTGGCTGTCCGCGAGTACCCAAACCCAATAAGCGATGTAGGGTGACCGGTTGTAACTGTTTTAAGGGTTCTAGCTCAAACTGTTGTAGAGCTTCACTGTGCAAGGCTTTTTGCAGTGCTTCTTTCATGCGCTGTGCGGCCTTTCCGGTAGGTGCTGCCATGGCAATCCGGATATTTGGCAAGGCTTCATGCAGGACCGCAATCATATGCGCCAAGGTATAGGTTTTACCGGTACCCGGACCGCCGGTAATAATATTCAGCGCCTGCCGCGCAACCATTTCCAGTGCCAATTTTTGCTGTGGATCTGACAATAAATTGCGATTACGTTCGGATAAATCAATAGCGGTAACCGGTTGGGCTTTAATCCGAGCAATATGTGAGGCTACCGCCTGCTCCAGCTGCCAGTAACGGTACAAATATAAATGCTGATCTGCACAAATAAATGGTGCAATTCCTGCACTCTGCTGACGGCGGTCTAGAACCAGATTATGTAATAAGGCAACCTGCTGAGGATCAAATTCGATACAGCTATCCCCCGCCTGCATCGCTTCAAGCAATTGCTGGATCAATAATTTTGCTGCCGGATCAAATGCAGCTGTACTGAATGGAGGCCGACACAGATAGTCAATCCAAGCCATTAAATTGGAGTCTTGCTGCGACACGTGATTCTGCTCATTTTCCACACAGTTATCCTCAAAGTTATCCACAGGATAGTTTTCTGTTTAATTTCTATATATTTTATAAAACTGCAAAATCATGCTGATTTTTTCTGCTCAAAATAGCCCAGGATTTGATCCAGTTTTTCTATGAATTCAGTGTCCGGTTGCCAATGATAGGCTCCTTGCTGCGTCTGACCATTCATCCCGCGCAAATACAGATAGGTTGCGCCGCCCAGATGCTGCTGAATCGAATAGCCCTGCATATTGGCACTCAGATAACGATGCAGCGCCACCAGATACAGAGCGGCCTGCAACCAGTAACTGGACTGGCTCATATTCTCCTGAATCGCCTCAGCGCTATATTGCTGCTGATCAGGGCCGAGGAAGTTACTTTTATAATCGGCAATATGGTAGCGCTGGCCATCGAAATACACCAGATCGATGGAACCGGTCAGATATCGCGCCGATTTGGCCTCATTAAAATCGCTCATGACTATGTCATGTCCGAGAAAAAGCTGATGGATTTGCCGAATCTGCAAAGGGGCATCGGTCAAGGACAGATAAAAAGGAAATTCTGACAGATACTGTTTAGCCTCCAGCTGCGCCAAAGCAAAATCTACCTGAATCGGAGTGGCCAGAATGTCATGTACCCAGTCATGCATCAGGTTCAGCAAAATATCTTCTGTAATCTCGTCCAACAAGCCATCAAAAGCAGTCTGGAAAATACTGTCCACATTCAGCGATTCAGTGCTTGCAGAGCGTGTGAGCTGGGCCACTTCCTGTTCAAAAAACTGGATAAAGGAGTCATCCTCCAGCCCATCGAAATACACCTGAAACTGACCTAAAAATTCTAGCAGACCCGAACGATCGAGCTGTTGTGCCGAGTGAAACAGCTGCTGCCATTGCTGGCGATAAGCTTTGCTTTGGTCATGCAGGCGAATTCCGGTCAATAACTTATAGTTCAGGCTGGACAATACGCGCTGCATACTATGACGCAATTCCTCGGCTTTGAAATCTGCCTGAGCTGTGGCCTGAAACAGGGTTCGCAGATTCACCACAGCGGCCTGATAATGCAGGGAAAAGGCCTGTTCCAGTACACTACGTATATGAAAAGCCTGTTCAAATTTTTCTTTCAGTTCCTGCCAGATTTGCGGTGCGGTATTTTTAAAACGGCGCCGGATTTCCAGATTCCAGTAACTGCTGTCCTGAAAATCGATATGTTCAAAAATGCTGTGCAAGAAAGTTCCGGCCACTGTACCTTTAGGAAAATTCAGCCTAATCCAGTCTAAGGGCACGGCTGCTGGCTGTTCTTCCAGACCGGTAAAATGAATCTCATCAGCAGCACTGTCGGGCTGTTCTGAAGCCGTGACCAGGTCGTCCTGCAAGATATGTCCATGTAGCTGATGCTGTGACAAGGCAGTAAAACTGGTTTTGGTTCGCGGATAAAACTGCCGCTCTGGCAAAGATTGCGCCCGCATGTCAATCTGATGATGGTTCGACTGCTCGACCAGGCGCGGTGGTTCCTGAGACAGAGACGGCTCGACCAGACTTAAAGCATGTTGAAACAGTTGCTCTCCCTGACCACGCCAGAAGGCCAGCCCGGAATCGGACAGTGCATTCTGGTCCTGCAGCATGGCATATACCCGGTGACTGGCACGGGTCAGCGCCACATACCAGAGTCGGTGGTTTTCGGCAGCATTACGCGCTGCATTCTGCAGAATCGCCTGCTCATGTAAATTCTTGTGATTGACTGCAATCACCCGGGATTGTTCCAGAATATTGTCCTGTTCAGGCGCAGATAGGGAAAAATTCAGGTTGCCTTTATTCACATCAAAAGCAGCATCGGCTCCCAATAAAAACACCACTTTAAATTCCAGCCCTTTGGAGGCATGAATGGTCATCAGCTGCACCCCATGATCCCCAGACAGCTTGCGTTCTTTTTCGCTGTCCTTGCCTGAAGGTGACTGAAGCTGGCGCAAATACCAGTGATAGAGTTTTTGCGCCCCCTGATAATATTCACTCTGCTGGCTCAGCATCTCGGTCAGATGGCGCAGATTGACCACCACCCGCTCATTGTCCAGACTTTGACTGGCCACCAGATTGGTCCAGACCTGAAACAGGTTCAGTGCATAATTCCAGGCGGTCAAAAAGCCTTTCTCAAACCACATTTCCCGAATTATATCCAGATCCGCAATATAGCGACTGAGGCCTTCACTCTGGCTTTGCAAATCAATCAGTTTTTTCAGATTGAAGCCCAGCAGACGGGTTAGTAAAGCCCGCTTGACCTTGGCCTCATTGAAAGGATCCATAATCGCCGTCAATACGGCCGCGACATCCTGAGCGATGGGACTGGCAAACACGCTCTGTTTGGATTCTTTATAGGAGGGAATGCCCATACGCTGCAGACGCTGCTTCACCTGTTCCAGAGCAAAATGCCCAAATCCCAACACGGCAATATCATCTGCGCTCAGGCTTTGCTGATGCTCTTGCTGCTGAAAGTACAGTTGCTGCTGGGCAGACTGATTCAGCAATGCACGGATTTTCCAGGCCACCTGGTCTGCCTCCAGGTCCGATTCACCTAGCTGAATCCATCGTAAAGGCTGCGGGTTGATCCTGCCCATATCGACCAGATCTGGATGCGGGCGACTACCGGCCTGAATCAAGGTGTACTGCACCTGTTCGCCAAAATCCATTTGCCGCTGGAACAGCGCATCAACCACTTCTACGAGTGGTTTGACTGACCGATGGTTCTGCATCAGGGTATATTCGCGGCCCTGTTTATGCAGCACATCGGCATGTGCCTTGTTATAGGTGAGCATATCGCCGCCACGGAAACCGTAAATTGCCTGTTTCGGATCACCGACCATAATCATGCAGCCGGACTGCACCCGGTTGGCATCACGCCAGATCTTGGCCAGCAAATCATCCTGATCCTGGTTGGTGTCCTGAAATTCATCGACCAGAATCAGCGGATAACGTGCCTGTACAAACTGGGCAAAACGCTGTCCCTGCTGGCCTTGCAATGCTTCCGCCAATGTACGAATTTGCTGGGAAAAAGTGGTTTCACCCTGCTGCTGCAAGGTTTGTGGCAAACGGGTCTGCACACTTTGAATAATATGAAATTCCAGATAGGTCGTAAGCTGTTGCAGCTGCTCATCCAGATACTGTTTGACCTCACACAGCGCATCAATTGCCACGATCAGACTATGTTGCAAAATCAGCTGCTGCTCTGCATCCGGACAGCTTTTGTTAAAGACCTGAGTGGTCGGCTGGAAATCGGTTTTCTTGCGGCGCAAATGGCACAGATTCAGTAAAATCGGCTGCAATTCAGCATCAAAGAAACTCATGCCACCCTGATTTTTCAGGGCTGCGCTCCAGGTCATAAAGTTTTCACAAATTTCGGTTAACTTGGTCAAAAAACTCTTGTGAAAATACTTCGGACTTTCCTGACAATAACGCCGCATGACGGCAAGATCATGCTCCTGAATATTTAATAATTGGCTAATACAGGCTTCCAATTTGTTCAGGTCACATTCAGCCGGTTCGATCTTGCGAAAATGCTGCTTACTGAAATTCAGGGCATCACGCACCAGCCCGGTATAATGCTCCACCGGTTTCAGCAGATTCTGGACATACAGATGATTGACCATATATTGCGGCTGTTGCTGAATCCAGTCACGCAGCACATCATGAATCAGCTGCTGGATATACAGATCCTGATCTTCGGTCAGTTCTGCACGTTCAATCTTGCCACTTTCAAATGCAAATTCACGTAACAGTTTCTGGCTAAAGCTGTCCAGGGTGCCAACAAACAGTTCATCTAGCTGGTTCAGCACCAGACGTAAACGGCGACGGGCATAATCCAGCCGTGAACCATAATCTTTCAGTACCTGCTGAAATAAAGGATCGGTTTCATTCTGGATTTTTGCTGTGATTTCAACTGAATTGAGCTGCTGATGACGCTGGATATAAGCCAGCGTTTCCTCGATGCGAAGCCGTACCCGGTTTTTCAGTTCAGCCGTGGCCTTACGGGTAAATGTCGTCGCAATCACCTGATGCGGATAATACTGGTCCAGAAAAATCCGCACCATCAGACTGGAGAGCGTATAGGTCTTGCCGGTTCCTGCCGAGGCTTCAATCCAGTGCAGGCCACGGAATTTCATGTCCTGAATCGGATTGGTGGAAATGCCTTTTTGCATCTGCTGCTTTAAGAAAGTCATACGGCTATTTCACCCACTCCAGATGTTGATGAATCGGCGCATACAGGCCATGAGCAAAATCATGACAGCAATTTTGCAAGGCCAGATCCGGATCCTGATCTTGCAAAATAAATTGCCAGTCCTGATGCAGCAGACTGGATTCATCCGAAGCCAAAGGTTTGGCACTCTCATAGCTGTTGTTCCAGGCCTTTAGCAATTCTGGCATTTCCACAATAGTCATTTTGCCCTGTTCATTCTCGGCCCACTGCCACTCTTTTTTCATCAGTAATTCTGCCGGCAAGACCAGCGGCTGCTGTTGACCAATTTCCCAGGCCTTTAACCAGAGCTGCAAATACTCATGTGCCTTGCTCGAACTCAAGCCAGAAAACTTCAGGGTTTTATTACTGAAAATGACAATGCGCTCCAGTGCTGGTGAGCGTGCATCGTCATTTAAGTAAGCCAGCCACAACAGATACTCCAGCCAGACCTGGGCACGGCGTTTTTCCGAGGCCGAAGAGGATTGCATACTCAGCCAGTAGCTGCTGTGTGGAACCTGAGGCACGTTTATATGAATGATCAGTTCAGGACTGAACTGCAAGGATTGCTGGGTAACTGGCGTCAGTTCTTTATCCAACTGCAGCAAACGTTCTTGTAACAGCTGCTGTTCCTGCTGGCTGCCCAGCCAGGTGGCTTGCTGAGTTTTGCCCACCGGCAAACGGTCCAGCATCAGGTTCGGCTCAATCTCCTGCTCTTGTTGCAACAGGAAATCCCGTACCTGATACTGTTCCAGTTTGTTCAATAATAAGGGTTCCCGGGAACTCGGCAAATCGGCATAGCGAATCGTGGAAACCCCGACACTTTTCAGGAATAGACGTGCCGGGAAAATCATATCTCGGATCCATTCATCACCTTTGAGTACCCGGATTTCTTTTTGTTCTAGTGCCGGATAATGTGCATTGATCCAGCTGCTGCGTTTGCCTTCGGCACTGCGGATATACTCTGCTACCGCAAACCACTGATCCTGATAACGTGGTGTCTGCATATCTGTAAATCCGGCCGGATCAAAAGGCTGCAAGGGATGTACATGATAAAGCTGCCGGATATGTTGAGCCACGGACAGACCATGAATATCCACCATCGGATCGACTTCGGCATCCGGCTGTTCAGACTGGCAAATCAGCGCGATATGCTGAACCAGTTCCTGCAAGGCAGTGGATGGATCGCGAGCCTCGCCATCCTCCAGATCAAAACCATTATAGAACAGCCATAGATTTTCCTGTGCCAGCAGCAAGGCATCCAGAAAAGCACCCTGCTCGTCATCCAGACGGGAACGGTCACCGAGTTGCGGCTTCAGGCTGCGCATCAGGTCAAACGGAACCTGTTGATTGCGGCTCGGAAATTTACCGCTATCCAGATTCAGCATCACCACCAGTTTATAAGGCAATGGCCGGATCTGACCAATCTGGCTAAAAGTAATCTGTCCGGTCGGTTCGGCCTGATCCAGCTGCATCTCCAGGGTATTCTGAATTTCTTCCAGCACATAAGGCAGAGGCAGACTGAGTGCCACCAGTTCCTGACTGGCATGCGGATCATCCTGGTCATGATAATCGGCCAAGGTCAGCATCCGCATTTGCTTGTCGATAATCTCGGCAACGGTTTTGAGCGATTCCACGCCAGCATCACGGAACTCGTTCAGATCGGCGCGCAGATATTCCAGCCAAGTTTTGACTGGCGTGCGCTGTCCGGTTTCATGCAAAGTCAGCCAGTCACGGCGCTCTACCAGATCCTGATAAATCCGGATCAGGGTGGATATCAAGGGAAAATCACTGGTCAGAACCTTGGCATAACTCAAGGTGTCCTGAAACAGGGTATGTTCAGGAATCGCCAGACCCAACGCCAGACGGTCCAGCGCGAATTTAAAGCTAAACCGGTAATCCTCATCGCCTGCGCTCAGACTTTGCTGTAAATGCTGCTGGTCCAGTCCACGCTTGAAGCCAGCATCTGTCAGCAACTGCAACATCCGTTCTACCTGACTATAGTCCAGACCATAATACTGCTGGGTGGCATTCAGGCTGAGCCAGTCGGCAAAGTCCTCAATACTGAAACGGCGACGTACCCACTGAATCCGGCCCAGTACCGCGCGCCAGGCATTGCTGACATCCAGACGCGACACCCCGGCAATCTGGATCGGTAAATACAGGTTATCTTTCTGCAAGCGTTTGCTACCAGTCTCGCGCTCACGCGGTGGCGGGGCAAAGACACTGCGAATTGCCGGTTCGAGTTCTTTCAGACTTGGCGTCAGCACCAGAATATCACTAGGCTGACGCGGCACGTCATTCGTATCTTGAGCCAGCCAGTGAATCAGCTGTTCTTTGAGGACTTCCAGCTGACGTAATGAAGAATGACAGACATGAATCTGTACCGAATCATCGTCAGGGCTTAAAGCATATTGATGCTGTTCAGGCTCGAGCAAATACAGGATATCTGACTGGATTTTGGCCAGCAGCCTGTCCTGATATTCATCGACAAAGACATCGGCCCAGAGACCCTCTTCCCCCGAAGACAGTTTAGAGAGTAGAGAAAAATGATCCCGTGCCTGCTTGCCGAATCGGGTCAGAAGCGGATGCCGCGATTCCCGGTCTTCGGCATTAAAGTTCAGCTGCTTGATCCTGAAGTCTTTTATTTCCGCATCATTCGGTTTACGTTGACGGGTTTTTTCAAAACGCTGAATAAAGCGCTCTTCCCGCTGCAAATCAAATCTGGCTTTCCAGTCAGGATCGACACTGTCCGCCCAGTATTCCTGCGAAGGGTTGAAGTGAAAAATATAGATATCAATGTATTGCCCCAAACGGCGTAAAAAATCCAGCTGGCTGGGTGGCAGTTCCAGCAGGCTAAATACCACAATCTGGGCCGGCAGTCGTTTTAGAGCCTGAGCGCGGGTTTCTGCATTCTCCAGCCGCTCCCAATACAGGCGTTCAATCTCCAGGATTTTGGCATAATCATCCTGAAATACATGCTGCCACAACCAGCGTTGCCAAGCTTCCAGTTCACGCGCCTGAATCTTGACAAAATCCGCCACCTGCATCTCATGACCATTTTCATCTTTGGGGCTATAGATCATTTGCTCGATATCGAGCGCAATATCCTGCCCCCAGGACTCTAACCAGTTACTCGGACAACCACAGTTGTTTGGAGGACAGTTACGCGCGCAATAACCGCGATAATCCATATAATGGCTAAACAAACGCGACACCTGCTCGGCTACCCAGTACAGCATGCTCTGTTTTTTCAGCTGCTTCTCTGTACCCTGCTCCAGCCGGTCAGCACTGTCATAAATCCGCTTCACAATAGAATACAGCGGATGATCGACGTCTAAAGGAATCTGTTCAGGCAGAATGCATTTTCGTAGCGCCTGAAACACGCGCCATTTGATGATAATACGCGGAATATTGGCTTCACGGACCTGCTCCACTTCTTTGGGAGCATTCAATACCCACTGATAAGAGGTCCATTGAAAGGCGCGAATCCGGTGATGAAACTGGGTATTGGCGCTAATGCCTTTTTTCTCGGCAATTTTCTGGGTCAGCCAAGTTTCTACAGCCGGAGATGGCACAATAAAATGCCGGGTTTGTAACACCTCAAATGGATTCCGGGCAGTTTGGTTGACAATACGCAGCATACTATCCAAAAGCACATCAATACGTTGACTCTGAATAACATGGATGGCCATTGGTTCCCCTGAACTGCTGAATGTGGTTTTTACTACAAAACGATAAAGATTATTTACTATACATCCCGAGCGCTCTATGACACTTTAAAACCACACTTCAGTCGAAAAATTTCTTTGAAAAAAGCATCTTAAAGATGCTTGAATAGAAAAAAACAACATAGAGCTTAGGTAGTGCCCATGAAATTAGATAAAATTCCTGAACGTCTCGATCCGAGCCTAGATTTAGAACAAATCCGCGACGAATGCCTGGAACTCACCAAAAAACGCGCCTACTATTCTGCTGGTGCTGCCGTGATTCCGGTACCGTTTATGGACGTGGTCATTGATGTCGGCATCTTGTCGCAATTGATTCCCGAGATCAATGCCCGCTTCGGCCTGTCCCCTGAGCAGATCAGTGTCTACGATCCGAAAACCCGTCAGATTCACTGGCAAGAGCTGCGTAAACGTGGCGTAGAATTTTCCGGTCTGGTGGTCGCACGTACGGCAGTTAAAAAATCTTTGAACAATGTTGCAGCGAAAGTGATGATAAAGCAAGTCACAAAATTCATTCCGCTGGGTGGTCAGCTGGTGGCCGCAAGTCTGGGTTATTTTGTCATGAAAAAAATTGCCGATGCTCATGTGCAAGACTGCTATCGCACCGCTAAAAGTATTCAGCAAAAACAGGTCGCCCAAGGTTAATCCTGTTTAAGCTAAATATTTTTAAACTGTTTAAAATTCTCTACTTCAGGCAGATTATTCTGCCTGAAGCTGTTTTAAAATAGCCTTTAGTACCTCTACCCGCGCGGTATTCTTATCATCGGTCGCAATAATATGCCAGGGCGCTTCCTCGGTCGAAGTATGCTCAAACATATCGGCTGCCGCTTTCAGATAATCGTCCCAGCGCTCCCGGTTACGCCAGTCTTCTTCAGTAATTTTAAAGCGCTTATGCGGTGTATCTTCACGCGCCTTGAACCGTGCTGCCTGTTCCTCTTTGGAGATTGCCAGCCAGATTTTCACAATCACTGTTTGATGCTTGACCAGGCTCTGTTCAAAACGGTTAATTTCATCATAAGCACGCTGCCATTCCACCGCACTGACCAATCCTTCTACCCGCTCTACCAATACCCGGCCATACCAGGAACGGTCAAAAATACAGATATCATCATCGGTTTGCAGCTTGGTCCAGAAGCGCCATAAATAGGGACGGTTCAGCTCAAATCTTTCTGGTGCAGCAATGGTATGAATTTCATATTCACGTGGATCGAGTTTTTTGACAATCCGCTTGATCGCGCCGCCCTTGCCAGCGGCATCCATGCCTTCAAACAGAATCACTACATTACGCGAATCGGAACGCATGGCTTTAGCGACCTTCGCGGTTAACTTTTTTAATTCCGGCTTGTAATCTTCTGGCTGGGCTTGGGTCATGGAAGGATGTTTTAACTGCTCAGGAATCTTGGCCTGCTTCCATCTTCCCTTGGCTCTGGCCGGGTGATCCGGACAATGTTTCAAGGCTCTCAGGATATACTGGGCAAATTGCTGGTCGCGCTGCTGTTCATCTTCGCCATCAATAATGAACCAGTCCTCGGTAAAGCGCTGACGCAGGCGCTGCAAGGTGTCATATTCTTTGCGATTGCGCCAGTCCAGACCATGCAGTTGATGCCAGTGAGTTTCACTCGGATCCATGGCATCCAGACGTTTTTGCAAGACTTTCCAGGACAGGTCAAACCAGACCTTGATCACATCGACATGGTTATTTTTCAGGTCCTGTTCAAAGGCCTGCATCTCTTGCAGATATTCATCAAACTGTGCATCATTCAGCGGGCTTTCAGCTTGCATGGCACTGCCAAGCAGATCACTGTACCAGTTACCAAACAGCACCATGATCTGGCCTTCAGCTGGAATAAAACGCGCATAAGGTTGCCACAAGGTCTGCTTTGGGCCGGCTAACTGGGGCTTATCGGCTTTCACGCGCAAATAGCGCGGATCGACCCATTCACGTAGCTGTTTGACCGCTTCACCCTTGCCGGCCAGCTCAATGCCATTCACCAGAATCACCAGACTTTTGGCATTTTTCTGGCCTCGGGTCTTTTTTAAATTATATTGGGCATCAATCAGCTCGACAGACAGCTGATCTTCATCCATTAACTGAAATTGTGGTTGTTCCATACGCATCTTCAACCCTGATCTTTTATTCTATTTGCAGTATAGCGAGGAGTTTCAGCGCAAAAATAGCTCTGGCAACGTTTTTCACACGATTAAATTGGCTATTTAAACAACAGATTGACATACAAATGCCCGATCTCTGTTCAATTTGTCATAGCAGGATTGTCCGGCAGCCTCTAAGATTCTTGCATCCTCCAATGATAATTGAAGCCTCATGTCCAAACTTGCCGTACTCGATGATCTGTTAGCGCATTATTATCAATTGGCTTATCACACCCGGCCTGACATTTTAAGCCGTTTACAGGATGTGCAGGCCTGGCAGAAAGTCCGCATGCAGCGCACCCATCGTGCCCATTTTGCTGAAAAACAAAACCAGTTGATGTCCGAGTATTTCCTCAATCGTCTCTACGGCGGCGCTGACTTTGATGCGCTGGCAGAACAGATTGCCCGGCTGATGAAATATGCGCATAAAGCAGAAAAAGTTATTCCGGAAAATGCCATTAAAACCGGCACCTCAGGTGTAGAGCTGGCTATTTTGGCGGTACAGCTCGATGAACAGGTCGCGATTCAGTTATTACAGGATTATCATCCACATGAACCGCTGACTGACGAGATGATGCGCCTGACCTATTTGAAGCTGGATCAGGGTGAAGCACGCCTGAAACAGCTGGCTCTGCTGGATCAGCTCGGTATGAGTCTGGATAAATATATGCGTTCATTTGTGGTCTATACCGCCTTTAAAATGTGTAAGGGCGCAGCGAATAAATATAACTTTCAGGTAATGTATGAATTTATGCAGGATGGTTTTCTGGCCATGAAGCCACTCAAATCGGCAGAAAAATTTGTACGCGCGTTCACGGCAACCGAACGCCAGATTATCGATAAAGTACATTCTGGCGATCCGCTACCGTTTCAGTAAATACCCGATGAGTATTTCTGCCAAGCGTGAATTTTTCTGTATATTATTCATAACAATTGCATCATGATTGCTGAATAAGCCTTTAGAATCTGTCATGATGCAGACAATGCAAGATTAACCCGATTGATATGTTAGGAGTGACTCCAATGTCGAATGAAAATACAACGCCTACCCCTACCCCCGAGTCGGCACAACAGACAGACAAAGTGAGCCCATTCTTAACTGAACCCCTTCCACAAGGCACCCCGCAAGGTCAGCAACAATCTTTAGAACAACGTCTGACTGACACGCCTGTGACGGGTACTGTGCCTAAATATAATCTGCCACGCGGTGCCAATACGGGCAACGTCGGCTCAACCACACACTTCGGCTATCAAACTGTAAACAGTGAAGAAAAAGCCCAAAAAGTCGCAGAAGTGTTCCACTCTGTAGCGAGCAAATATGACATCATGAATGACCTGATGTCTTTTGGTATTCATCGCCTGTGGAAACGTTTTGCAATCAATATGTCAGGTGTACGCCGTGGACAGCATGTATTGGATATCGCGGGTGGTACTGGCGACTTGGCTAAAGTCTTTAGCCGCGAAGTGGGCCCGACGGGTCATGTGGTACTATCTGATATTAACGAATCCATGCTGAATGTCGGTCGTGACCGTCTGATTGATGCAGGCTGTACCAATGTCGATTTCGTTCTGGCAAATGCCGAAACCTTAGAACCATTTGCAGACAACAGCTTTGATCTTTTGACCATTTCTTTCGGTCTACGTAACGTGACCGATAAAGATGCGGCACTGGCTGCGATGTACCGCGTCCTTAAGCCAGGTGGCCGTTTACTGGTGCTAGAATTTTCTAAACCAGTGTTTGAGCCATTCTCTAAGCTGTATGACCTTTATTCGTTCACGGCATTGCCAATCATGGGTAAAATCATTGCCAATGATGCAGAAAGCTATAAATACCTGGCTGAATCGATCCGTATGCATCCGGACCAGCGCACCCTGAAAGGTATGATGGAAAATGCCGGCTTCCAGAATTGTGACTATCACAACCTGACTGGCGGGATTGTTGCGGTTCACCGCGGTTTCAAACTTTAAGGTTCCTTACCTATGTGGTCAATTCTGGCACTCGGTGCTGTTGAACGCGTGATTCATCATGTGATTGATCTGGATGCCATTACCCGCATCCAGCTGAATGCCCTGTCCGGCAAAATGCTGCGGGTGGTGATCGCCTCGCCGCAGCTTTCGGTTGATGTGTTTTTTGATGAAGGCAAAGTTCGTCTGGAACCAACGGCAACCGGTCATACCGAAACACCTTCGGTCTTTGAACAACGTCCATTTGACGCAAGTTCCGCGACAGTCACCGAAGCGACAGCAACCTTGCAGGTCAGCAATGTGGTGGAATTACTCAAGCTGCTGCTTTCCGATGAAGTCGGCAATATTCCATTGCAAGGCGACTACAAATTATTGCAGGAACTCCAGCGCATCATGCAACAGGCGGAACTGGATCTGGCAGCACACTTAAGTCCCTGGGTTGGGCCGACACTAGCGCATGAAATTGGTAAATTGCAACTGCTGCCCAAGCAGCTAAAACGCACCCTGCAAAGTCAATTATTCTTTGCTGAAGATGCCTTAAAAGAAGACAGCGGTCTGTTTGCCCCACGCTGGCAAATGGATGACGTGAATCAGGACACCCGTATCCTGAATCAAAATTTAGATCGGGTTGAAGCGAAAATCCATCAGCTTCAGGCTAAAATCGATGCCTCAAACAATTCTACTCAAGACTAGGTACACAGCTTTATGATTCCGCATGTTTCACGTTTACTCGAACTTTGGCGCATCGCCGCGCACTATCGACTCGACACGTTGTTTCCTGCGGAAGAATTACCAGAAAAATCCCGGCATGTGCTATCCCTCATCCGGATGCATCCGGCCGCCTGGTCCAGTCGTGAACGTAAAAATCCGCTCAAGCTGAAACTGGCTTTAGAAGAAATGGGGCCGTTGGCGATCAAGCTCGGTCAACTGCTCTCGACCCGCCGTGACCTGATTCCACCTGAAGTTTTACAGCAACTGGTGTTACTGCAAGACCGGGTCAAGCCGTTTGATAATGACGTAGCCAAGATGCGCATTCAGGAATCCCTGAAAGCTGATGTAAATACCCTATTCGCGCGTTTCGATACCCAGCCACTGGCTGCAGCTTCGATTGCTCAGGTGCATACGGCTGCCCTGCATGATGGCCGTGAAGTGGTGGTTAAAGTCACCCGCCCGAATATTCGCCAGCAGATTTTGCAGGATTTTGAAATTCTGGAATGGCTCGGTCAATTTCTGGAAAAACGTCTGGAAGCTGCCCGCGCATTGCACCTGTCGGAAATCATTCAGGATTATCGACAGATCATTCTGAATGAGCTGGATCTGACGCTGGAAGCAGACAATACCCGCCGTATGCGCCATCACTTTACCGGCTCGAGCATGATGTATGTGCCGGAAATTTATATGGACAGCAAAGACGTGCTGGTAGCCGAGCGCATTACCGGGGTGCCGATTTCAGATATCGCGACCTTTGACCGGCTGGGCATGGATCGGGCCGATCTGGCGCGTAAAGGCCTGACCATCTTCTTTACCCAGGTGTTCCGCGATAACTTCTTCCATGCCGATATGCATCCGGGAAATGTCTTTGTAGAAACCATCAATCCGGCCAATCCGCGTTTTATTGCGCTGGACTGCGCGATTATGGGCGAACTGTCCAAACACGACCAGATGACCGTAGCACGCATGCTACTGGCGGTCATGAACAGCGACTTTATGCAGCTGATTCAGGTGGTGCATCAGGCTGGCTGGATTCCACCGGGGACTGATCAGGATGCTTTGGCTCGTGAAATGCGCCGCAGTGTGGGGCCAATGGTCTCAAAACCGATGCATGAACTGGATTTTGCCGGCATTCTGATTGAAGTCATGGATATCGCTCGTCGTTTCCATCTCGAAATTCCCCCTCAATTGATGCTGCTGCTAAAAACTTTGGTGCATGTCGAAGGTTTAGGAACCGACCTATATCCTGAACTGGATATCTGGAGTCTGGCCAAACCGATCCTGACAGACTGGATCAAGGCCCAGATGAATCCGCAAAAGAACCTAAAAGAACTGGGACAGAAAATCCCGGATCTGCTTTTAGGGGCGCAGGATTTACCGACCCTGATGATCGACAGCTTAAACGGTTTAAAAAACCAGTCGGCATGGCATGCCAAACAGCTCAATGAATTACAAAGCATGCGCCTGCAAATGGAACATCAGCAAAAACGCAGCTGGATGTTTGGCAGCGTCATGGCCATTCTGCTGGCGATTGCAATTATTTCACCATGGTTTGTGTCGGTGATTCTGATTGTACTGGCGAGTTTACTGGCCGTCTGGCGCATCGCAAAATAAGCGATTTACATATGCAAAATCCTGAATAATCTAGGCTTTTTTTATGTCTTAAAGATGAGGATGACTCCAAAGTCACCTTAGGACATATCTTGCCATTGGGTCCTCAGACCTATCGCTTAAAATAAGCCCACATTTGGCTAGTATAGGTTCAACCATGGTACAGATTTTACAAAAACGTGCGCCTGCTCTGACGATTCGTGCCGGCCATCTGGCACGTGAGCTGATTCTGCAACAAGGTTTGCAACCCGAACAAGTCGATATTGTACCTGGTGCTGCAGGTGGCCCCAAAGGTATCGGTATCCAGGGACTGGATCAGGCGATTTTTGGTGAGTTTTTTCCACGTGCACCTCAGCGTAGAACTCTGGTGGGTTCTTCGATTGGTAGTTGGCGCTTTGCCAGTATGGCTGCACATGGTGCTCAACAGGGAACCGAACGCTTGGCTGAACTCTATACCAACCTCTATTTTCATAAAAAAATGACCCGTCAGGATGTCAGCGACATCTGCCGTGGCATGCTGCTGGATCTGGTACAAGGCAAAGAAAACGATCTGGTCAATCATCCAGATTATCATCTCGCAGTCATTTCAATTAAAGCCCAACATATTTTCCAGAGTGACAAGGCATTGCCGTTGCTGGCTTCTGTGGCTGGAATTCTTGGAACGACCGCAGTCGCGCGCCGGCACAGCCGTTATTTCATGCAACGTGTGATCAGCCAGCCCAATATCGGTGAACAGTTTAAAATCGCTGAAGATGGATTTACCACGCATTATCATGCACTAACCGAACAGAGTGTGTTGTCCTGGTTGATGGCTTCAGCGTCTATTCCCGGGGTGATGGCAGCGGTGAACAATATTCCGGATGCGCCGCAGGGTTATTATCGCGATGGTGGCCTGATTGACTATCACATTGACCTGCCCTTTCAGAGCAAAGGTATTGTGCTGTATCCACATTTTACCGATAGCATTACCCCCGGCTGGTTTGACAAGTTATTTAAACGTACCTCAAATCCGGAAAATCAGGCACGAACTTTGCTGCTTTCTCCCTCGCAGCAATATCTGCAAAGTTTGCCTTTGGGTCGTTTGCCTGACCGTAAAGACTTTAACTTAAAAGGTTTGGACCAGAACCAACGGATTCAGCTGTGGAAGCAATGTATTGCGGAAAGTCAGCGTCTGGGCGATGAATTTCTGGAACTGGTCGAGAAGCAGAATTTTGCTGAGGTGATGCAGGCCTTGTAATTGGCCGCAGCTGCCCGATTATTTGTATAATTGCTTTAATTTTGTGAACTGTTGAGATTTATGCAGAAGTTTTTAGTTGTCCTGCAATACCTGTGTCTGGCCTTTGCCATTTATCTGATTTATAGCGTCAGCATGTCGCTATATAGCCAGGATTTTGTCCTGATGGAACTGGTCGCTGATATCGGTACGATTCTGATCTGTATCGACCTGGCGGTGTTTTTATTTACCAGTAAAGGCAAGCCCGGCATTAGCATGGAAGAATATGCAAAAAGACTGGAACAGCCACCATCTAAACTGGTCTATGTGACACGAAAATTGGGGCATCTCGGTATTTTGCTGATTATCACCAGCTGGATTGTGCCGATGATTAACTCATAATGATCCAATAAAAAAACCTCCCAATTGGGAGGTTTTTTTAAATTAAAGATATCTGAAAATTATTTAGAACCTTTAATCCCTGCTTGCAATAACAATGCACCCAAACCACCAATTTTTTGCTCTTGTGGTTTAGCCGCTTGCGGTTTCTTACCCTGAGGGCGATCACCTTGCGGACGTCCTTGCTGTGGACGTTTACCCTGAGGCTTACGTTCACCACGTGGCTCATTGTTCTCGCGACGTGGCTGACGTGGTGCTTTCGCCGGCGCTTCAGAACCTTCAGGACGCATCGACAGATTCACGCGGTTACGTTCAGCATCCACATTCAAAACACGCACTTGTACGATTTGACCCGGTTTCACCACTTTATGCGGATCAGCGACAAATTCATTGGCAAGTTCAGAAATATGTACCAAACCGTCTTGATGCACACCCACATCGACAAATGCACCGAAGTTAGTCACGTTAGTGACTACACCTTCCAGCTGCATGCCTTCAGACAATTGCGCAACTTCAGTAATGTCATCACGGAATTTAGCAGTGCGGAACTCTGGACGCGGGTCACGGCCCGGTTTTTCCAGTTCAGCCAATACGTCTTGAATCGTCGGCAGACCAAATTTCTCGTCTGCAAATTCTTCTGCATTCACTTGGCGAATGATTTCAGTATTGCCAATGATGTCTTTTACAATCGTTGCTTTTGCTTCAACAATTTTGCTCACCAAAGCATATGACTCAGGGTGAACTGCAGACGCATCCAGTGGTTCTGTACCATCTTGAATACGCAAGAAGCCCGCAGCCTGCTCAAAAGTACGCTCGCCTAAACGTGGTACTTTTTTCAAAGACTGACGATTGTCAAAACGACCATTTTCCTTACGGAATTCCACAATTTGCTGTGCGATCGATTTATTCAGACCCGCGATATAACCCAGAATTGCTGCTGATGCAGTATTTACATCCACACCCACTGAGTTCACACAGTCTTCAACGACCGCTTCAAGGGTTTTCGCCAGACCGGTCTGGTTCACGTCATGTTGATACTGACCCACACCAATCGATTTCGGATCGATTTTCACCAGTTCTGCTAGTGGATCTTGTAAACGGCGTGCAATCGATACCGCACCACGAATAGATACATCTAGTTCAGGCAGTTCCTGTGAAGCTAGTTCAGATGCTGAATACACCGATGCACCTGCTTCAGATACAGAAACACGCGTCATTTTCAGATCACTGTTCGCAGCCATCATTTCAGCAACTAAAGCTTCAGTTTCACGGCTTGCAGTACCATTACCAATCGCGATCAGGTCAACATTGAACTCGCGGCATAAACGCGCCAGCTCGGCCAGTGAACCTTCTTTATCGTCTTTTGGTGCAAATGGATAAATCGTGCTGTGTGCAAGAACATCACCAGACTCGTTCACTACCGCCAGTTTCACACCGGTACGGATACCCGGGTCCACGCCCAAAGTGGTACGTGCGCCTGCAGGTGCAGAAAGCAGTAAATGACGCAGGTTTTCAGCAAAGACGTTCATCGCTTCTGTTTCAGCAGCCAGACGTTTTTCAGTCAGCAATGAATGTTCGATCGTTGGACGAACTTTACCGAGCCAAAATAGTTTTGCAGTTTGCTTCAAGAAATCCTGACGCGCTTGTGGCTGAACAGTTTCAAGATTGTATTCAGTTTCAATACGCGCCAACGGGGCATCATCTTCGCCATCCACTTTCAGGCCTAAAACGTTTTCTTGACGGCCACGCAGCATCGCCAATAAACGGTGTGAAGGCACTTTATTCAAGTTTTCAGAGAAATCGAAATAATCACGGAATTTTTTACCGACTTCTTTTTTCTCATCACTGGCAACCAAACTTTTCAGCACGGCAGTTTTTGCAAATGTCGCTTTAAGTTCAGTGGTCAGCGCGATATTTTGCGCCCAGTCATCAATCAGGATGTGCTGGATCGCATCAAGCTGGCTTTCAGTATCTGGGTAATCTTCATGGCTAAAACCCACCAAAGCTTCAGCTGGATCAACAGCTTCATTAAAGATTTTTTCGGCAATCGGGCCTAGACCGGCTTCTTTGGCCTTGAATGATTTACTGGTACGTTTTGGACGGTACGGCGCGTAAATTTCTTCTAATGCATTTTTGGTTTCAGCGGCATTCACACGCGCCAATAAATCATCAGATAATTTATCTTGTTCTTTGAGTGATTCAATCACCTTTTCACGGCGCTCATACAAATCACGCAAGTATGATAAACGCGTATCGAGTTGACGTAGTTGCGTATCGTCTAAGCCTTGCGTTACTTCTTTACGGTAACGTGCAATAAAAGGAACACTGGCACCTTCATCAATAAGCTTGATGGCAGCCTCAACTTGATTTGGACGTACGGCAAGTTCTTTTGCCAACTGCTGAACTAAGTCAGTCATCGTGTTTGATCCCACAAGGATAAGTACTAAATGGCATGATTATAAAGACCGGGTCTATAAAATCCACCATTGTTTTTATTAATTTACCTCATCTTTATATTATGAAGTGCCACAGTTTTCAGCTTTTCCCGATAAAGTTTGTATGAACTTTGCTTTTTATCCAGCTTAAAATCGTATTTTTTGCTCATTTAGATGTATATATTTGGTATCTATGTCTTGATTTTAACTGCAATATTTGGTGCTTTAAAGCATAGTCAATTAATATCAATGAATCGTATACTCAAAGCCTATTTGATTTTTGTTTATGACGACAATAAAGAATAAAGGAGCATCTCATGAGTTTAGTTGTACCTGCTGAAAAAGCCGATGCCGTACATACCGAAACGGACCGGGTCGAACGGATCCTGGTGGTTGATGATGATGTTCGTCTGCGTACCTTATTACAGCGTTTTCTCGAAGATAAAGGCTTTGTGGTTAAAACTGCACATGATGCCACGCAGATGGATCGACTTTTACAGCGGGAACTGTTTTCTCTGATCGTGCTCGACTTTATGCTTCCGGTCGAAGATGGCTTGAGTATCTGTCGTCGTTTACGCCAATCCAATATCGATACGCCTATCATTATGCTCACCGCTCGTGGTAGCGACTCGGATCGTATTGCCGGTTTAGAAGCAGGTGCTGATGATTACTTGCCTAAACCATTTAACCCGAATGAACTCTTGGCACGTATTCGTGCGGTATTGCGCCGTCAGGTACGTGAAGTGCCAGGTGCACCAAGCCAGCAGATGGAAGTGGTTTCTTTTGGTCCCTGGTCACTGGATCTATCTACCCGCACCCTGACCCGTGAAGGCCAAGTGGTAACGCTCACTACCGGTGAATTTGCAGTTCTCAAAGCACTAGTGCAGCATCCACGCGAACCATTAACCCGCGACAAACTGATGAATCTGGCGCGCGGCCGTGAATGGGGTGCCATGGAACGTTCAATTGATGTTCAGGTGTCACGTTTACGCCGTTTAGTGGAAGAAAATCCTGCACGTGCACGTTATATCCAGACCGTATGGGGTGTGGGTTATGTCTTTGTTCCAGATGGTGCTGAATAAAGGAAAATTTATAGGATAAAGATTACCCCAATTTATTGTCCCTAAAAGCCATTCGCTGCTGTTTGAGCCTCCCCTTCTTTAAAGGCTCGTATACAAATGCGCGAGTTCAGCGAATGGCAAAGTTTTTTGGTTACTTTTTTCAAAAAAAGTAACACAACAAGCTCCTTCCATGGAAGGTTCAAGCAGTAAGATTCCATTACAAATTATTATTACTGCTCAATTTGGAAAATGCCTACAGGGAGCTGGTGTGAAACTCGACCCCATCGATCCACAAAAATTTACCGATTTTGTCAGCTACTCGGAAAAAAAGCGTACCCGCTGGGAACGCTTTCTCGACAAGATCAAGCCGCGTTCTGCTGCCATGCGTACCACAGTACTGGTGGTTTTTGTGGTGTGTTTTAGCCTGTTCATGTCCTTGTGGTTCTTTTGGCGTACCCTGTTTTTACCTGAAATCCAGCAACATGCGCGTTATCTGGCCATGGAACTGGAAATTCTCAACAATCCCGATCTGCGCCTGTATCACAAACAGCAAGAAGTGGATATCGATGACTGGCTGAAAAACCGGGTCGGCATTGAATACGTGACCAATCCAGCAGAATATCCCACGGTTCGGGAAAAGCTGATTGCAGAATTTTTTACTCGGCAGATCGAAACCAAACTGGCCAAAGAGTTACGTATCGAACAAGCCACGGTCTATTTTCAGTTTAAGCCGAGTCCACGTATCTGGATCCAAACTCCTGAAATGAATGGTCACTGGGTACAGGAACCTTTAAAGACGTATGCCAACTATAGCAATGAACTAATTTTGGGCTGGTTGCTTGGCACGCCGATTATTGTCGGCATCATTATTTTGACCTTGGTGCGTCAGCTCAACCGTCCTTTACGCCGTTTGCAGAATGCCGCCAACAGTTATAGCCGAATCGGTTCAGCACCCTATCTGGATACCAATCATGGTCCACTGGAAATCCGTCAGGTCAATCATGCCTTTAACCAGATGATTTATACGCTGGATCAGACCGAGCGGGAACGCCGCATCATGCTGGCCGGCATTTCACATGACTTGCGCACGCCCTTAACCCGGATCCGCCTCAGTGCCGAAATGATGCCAGATGAAGACTTTCTCAAAGAAGGCCTGATTTATGATGTCGAAGATATGGACGCGATTCTGGATCAGTTCATCTCCTATATGCGTGATGGTTCCGATGAAGAACCGCAGGACACCAATGTCAATGTGCTGCTCCAAGAACTGGTCAAGCAGTTTAAACCGCTGGATATCCGCTTTACGCCACAAGACATCCCAACCATTCAGGCGCGCAGCATGTCGCTAAAAAGGCTGATTGGTAATCTGATCAATAATTCGAAACGTTATGGTTCAGAACCAATTGAGCTTTCTGCGCATGTTGAAGAAGATCAACTGTTGATTTGTGTCGCAGACCATGGCGAAGGCATCCCGGAAGATCAGATTGAAGCCTTGATGCAGCCTTTTGTTCGGGGTAATTCGGCACGAACTGTACAAGGCAGTGGCTTGGGGTTGGCCATTGTGAAACGGATTGTCGACATTCACCATGGTCAATTGCGTATTCATAATCGTCCTGAAGGTGGCCTGGAAGCTATCATTTCACTACCCGTGAATCAGGTGAACCCTGAGACACTTTCCCCAGCCACCACACTCGATAAAATTCGCCAAACTTTGACTGATCACTTTTAAGAAGTGATCAGTAATTCAACAAATGACTTTTTAGTTTTTCTATACAATTCATTTTATAGTTCATGAATTCAATCATTTAAAAATCATCATTTTTTATTATACCTACATTTAGCTAAAAAATTAGACCTTAGCCTAACACCTATGCACAATACATTTTTTGAGCGGTACAATCCGTCTCATAGTTTAAGAATTAATGAGAGTTAAAATGTCTTTAGATCGTATCCGTTTAGCCTCCCTACACAACAAAGTCATCAGCCCAGAACAAGCGGCTGAATTCATCAAAGATGGCATGACTGTGGGCATGAGTGGCTTTACTCGCGCTGGTGAAGCGAAGGCGGTTCCTTTAGCTTTGGTTCAGCAGGCAAAAGTAAATCCATTAAAGATCACGTTAATTACTGGTGCATCACTAGGGAACGATCTAGACAAACAACTGACTGAAGCTGGCGTATTGGCACGCCGTTTACCGTTCCAGGTCGACAACACTTTACGTAAAGCGATCAATAACGGCGAAGTGATGTTCATTGACCAGCACTTGTCTGAAACTGTTGAGCAAATGCGTAACCTGCAGTTGAAAAAACCAGACGTTGCGATCATTGAAGCTGTAGCGATTACTGAAGATGGTGGCATCATTCCAACAACATCTGTTGGTAACTCTGCAAGCTTTGCGATTTTTGCTGAAAAAGTGATTGTAGAAATCAATACCAACTTAAGCCCGGCATTTGAAGGCTTGCACGATATCTACATCCCGACCTATCGTCCAACGCGTCAACCGATTCCATTGACTCAAGTTGATGAGCGTATCGGCACGCATGCGATCAATATCGATCCATCTAAAATTGTTGGTATCGTATTTAACAGCGAATTGCACGACTCTCCATCTACTGTAACTGCACCAGATGATGAGACGCAAAGCATTGCCAACCATTTGATCGCTTTCTTTGAAAAAGAAGTGGCTGAAGACCGTCTACCGAAAAACCTGGGACCTCTTCAAGCAGGGATCGGTTCAATTGCAAATGCCGTATTGACCGGTCTGAAAGATTCAAACTTCGAAGACTTGATCATGTACTCAGAAGTTCTGCAAGACTGTACGTTTGAATTGATCGATGCAGGTAAGATGAAGTTTGCTTCAGGTTCGTCTATTACGCTTTCTGCTAAATATGGCGAGAAAGTATTTAACAACCTTGAGCAATACAAAGACAAACTGGTATTACGTCCACAGGAAATTTCAAACCATCCTGAACTGGTACGCCGTTTAGGTATTATCGGCATCAACACTGCACTTGAGTTTGATATTTACGGTAACGTGAACTCAACTCATGTATGTGGTACCAAAATGATGAACGGTATTGGTGGTTCAGGTGACTTCGCACGTAATGCCCACTTAGCGATCTTCGTAACCAAATCAATCGCGAAAGGTGGCGACATCTCTTCTGTAGTGCCGTTTGCTTCACATATCGACCATGCAGAACATGATGTTGATATCCTGGTAACTGAACAAGGTCTTGCGGATCTTCGTGGTTTGGCACCGCGTGAGCGTGCACGTGCAGTGATTGATAACTGTGCGCACCCAATGTACCGCGATGCATTGAATGATTACTTTGACCGTGCATGTGCAAAAGGCGGCCATACCCCTCATCTTCTTCGTGAAGCGCTTTCTTGGCACTCAAACTTCGAAGAAAATGGTCACATGCTTGCTGTGGAAGCTGCGGTAAAAACTGCATAATTGACTGCATTCACAAAACGCCCTACGGGGCGTTTTTTATGGCATCTTTATATTTTTTTTGAATAGTCAGAACCTGATTATATTAAGGAAGCCACCTGGCTATCGCCTGCTCTTTCTTCTTTTATTTATCCTGCCGATCTGCTGTAGAAATACACTTCTGATGCTCAAGGGCTTTAAATTCTGATTCTTCACCCTCATACTTGAACACAAGAGCAAAATTAGAGACATGACATGCGCGTAGATATCTGGTCAGATGTGGTTTGCCCCTTCTGCTATATTGGTAAAAAACGTTTAGAAGCTGCGGCAGAAGAAGCAGGTATTGAGCTTGAAGTGCATTGGCACAGTTTCCAGCTCGATCCTGAAGCACCGGTACGTCAGGAAATTTCTAACTCTGAGCGTCTGGCGCAAAAATATGGCCGTACTGTGGCTGAAGTCGAAGAAATGCAGCGCAATATTGCTGAAATGGCCAAAGCCGAAGGTATCGAATTTAACTGGGAAGGTGCCAATTCAGGCAATACCTTTAATGCGCATCGCCTGATTCACCTGGCGCAAAGCAAGGGTCTGGGCAATGAAGCACAGGAAGCATTCTTCTATAGTTATATGACCCAAGGTCTGGCGATTGGAGAACGTGAAACGCTGGAAGATGTCGCAGCGCGTATCGGCCTCAATCCGGTCGAAGTCGATGATCTGTTGGATTCGGAGGAATATGCTGATTTCGTCAAATTCGATCAGGAAGTGGCACACGAACAACTCAAAGTGACTGGTGTGCCTTTCTTTGTTTTTGATCAACGTGTGGCATTGGCAGGCGCGCAGCCTAAAGAAGTTTTCCTGCAAGTATTTGAAAAAGCGCTCGATACATCAACCAACAGTCAGGCAGCACAGTGCTCACCAGAAACGTGTGACACGCCAGACCAAGCTAAATAAAACAACGTTCAATAAAAAAACCCCATTTTAAATGGGGTTTTTTATTTGTTATTGAATGGCATTCGCTTAATCAACCAGAAAACTAATTTTTAAATTGACACGATATTCCGTGATTTTATTTTCTTTAATGACAACCTTCTGTTCATTGATCCAAGCACCTTGTACATTTTTGACCGTTTCTGTGACTTTTTGAATGCCCGTTTGAATCGCATCTTCAAAGCTTTTATTGCTGCTTGAATTGACTTCTACCACTTTTGCAATTGCCATAATAAAACTCTCAGCATGAAAATGAATGGAATTCCATCTTAGTCCATTCTCAGAAGATTGCAGCAGCCCGTAAACAAGCGATAGCAAAAACTTACATGGATTGAACAAAGCTCGAAATTCAATCTTAAATTGGCAGATCAAAAACACATCGCCGCTTGTTTTGGCACTCGATCAAGTCCAGATTCTCATCGCCAAAACAAAGCATAAAGTCCTGTAAAATCACAAAAATCGAACTAGAGTAAATATACTAATTTATTGTTTTATAGAGTAATTTATCTAAAATTTACCACCTGAATTTGCCGAATCTATCATTTTCTATTAAGTCTTATTTGCTATTATTTCACCCGAATTAAGTTTAAATATTCTCCTCTGTTCAAGTCATTGAACACTCTGATATTAAAGGTCATCCTATGAATGCTCTTAAATTTGCTTTCGCAGCAACCGTTATGGCTTTTTCTGTTCAAGCGTCTGCACAAATGGCGCAAGTGGTTCATCTGCCAGACTTTCCAGCGACTAAAGCACCTGCTGAAACAGTAAATGCAGATGCTGCAACTGTAGCAACTGAAAAAACAGCTTAATGTAAAGCTGTTTTTCATTAAAACAGGCTGATTGATTCAGCCTGTTTTTTTTGATCATATTGAACACATTCAGTGTGAAAGATGCACGACTCTAAAAAAATATCGACTATTTCCTACTCTCATTTTTTTCTATTGATTTTTATCACTTTTAATTAAAAAAATTGTTTATAAAACACTCAAAATAGATCACTATTTTATGTGATCTCTGCTTATAATTGCAGCAATATAAATAGATTAATGATAAGAAAATTCTTTATGCATGAACTTCAGGCATTGGTACAGGGCAAAATTCCGCCTCAGTCAGTTTCTATTGATTATTTAATTGAAATGGCAGAAAACTATACAGACTCAAATTCTGCTGAATACAGACTGGTCGAGCTGGCGGTTAACATTGTACTGGCACAAACCCTGGATAAAGCACTGAAACATCTCTAGAGATTAAAAAATGAATGCTTTAGAAAAAGCACACTTAATTAAAGAACTACATGAACTGGCACAGCAACTGGAGCATAAAGTCCTGCCTTTCTATGAAATTGCCCGTTCTAAAAAAAGGATACGCGATATTTTTAATCTGTGTGATGAGCCTATTTTCAAAACCCAGATTTCAGCATTTAAAGCCCGCACTCAGCCTGAACTTGTTGCTTACCAATTTTCTGCTGACACGTCTTATCATCTGAGCTTTCGTGGCTATTTCACCGAAATCTTGGCGCTGGAACAAGCATTGTCTGCCCATCCGGATTCAGGCTGGGCAGTTTTACATCATCCTGAACGTGGCTGGCAAATCTGGCTGATTCCGGCCCCCCAATCTCCTGCCCTGCACAGCCAATGGGCTGAATTGCAACACTGCTATATCTGGCTGTTGCAACAACAGCAACGATTTTCTTGCCTGAAACAGGATCCACCCTTGATCGTTCCAGCCTTATCCTTACACGAAGCTGAAACCAGCTGCAATTCTATGGAAACAACCAAATATCATCGGGGACGGCCGCGCGCAAGAATTCATGCACTAGAATTAAATCGCTTAGATGAGTCAACCAATCAAATACTAACTGAACCCAAGGAACTAAATCCTCAACTAAAAGCTGAAACGACAATTCAGCAAGAACAGATCACAGTCTCCGAATTGATTCAATTCCCTGTACAGATCCAACTGGGCAAACTAAACGCTCATGTACACCCTTTAGGTTTAGAAGAAACTAATATCCAGCGGCTCTGTGCTTTAGAACTAGAATCCGATGTCGAACAACACCCTGTTTATCTGGATATTGTCTTATATTATGCGGCAGAAGATAACTGGCAGGCACGTCAGGTTTATTTGGTTGAGCAATTGAATCTGCAAGGTCAGTTTGTTAAATATCTGATGCTCTTAGGGGTACCGAGTCAGTTGCAGGCTCACTATTGTATTCAACATTGGCTGACCCATCATCAACATCAGGCTGCTGCGATTAAATCACTGGCGTGGTCTGTTATAAGCACCAGGTTCATGCAACTCGAGTTTTTTTCAACAGCTTACTTGCAGCAGGCTGAAACAGTCTGGACACAGCCAGATTACCATCCGTTTATACCCGCACAGTCCATTCAAAAGCAGAAATTTATCTCGTTTCAAGAAGCTGCTGCGGATTTTTCTACCCCAGTGCTTTTGCTACAGGAACATCAAAAAATCCGAGTGATTCATGGTGAAAAACGCATCTCTCTCGCAGAGGATGAGCTGGCCTATCCATACATCTTGCTGCAACGCGACAAACAGCTAAATTGGCAGAATATTCACAATATTATTTTAACAATGCCACAACCCATTCGGGTATTAGAGCTTTATCGGGAAATTCAGGCTCAAATGATTGAATAATTGCTGTTATTTTGTAGCTTTAACTTGCTTTTTAAGGCCGTTTTTTAGAAAACTACAGCTGAATATAAGAATACAAGAGCAACAAATATCTCATGCAAATAAACAGGATTACTCAAATTTTACTGCTCTCTCTGGGCTTAGGAATGAGTGGTAGCATGTCTTGGGCCAATTCAGTCACAACTGCTCCTGCCAGTCCAACGAATATAGAGCCAAGCCGATCAGGCTTGCTGGATCAGATTCCACGTTTGATCGATGCAACACCCACGGTTCTGCCGGAGCAATCAAATGTCGCCATTGTTCCATCCACGCTAGAGACAGAAAATTATTCATGGGCGGATCAAAAGCAGAAAGACATCCGCGAATGGGCCGATCGTACTGCGCATAAAATTGATAACTGGTTTGGTGAAAGCGATCCGGATCAGCCAGCTGCAGCTACATTACGGATCATTCTAGATAATCGCTGGGATGAATATGAAGGCTATGAGATTAAGCCCCGAATCCGCGGCAAGATCAAGCTTCCGACCTTGGAACAAAAGCTGAGTGTGGTGTTTGGTGATGACAGTCTGGACAATGAATTAGACAGCAATGTCGCGATTACCAATGAAAATCCTGCCACTTCCGGAAATAAGCGTCTGGATACTAAACGTGCCCGTGAAGATAACAGCTCTTTTGCCTTACGTTGGTCAGAATGGTCAGATCGCATTCCTTTCGAAACCGATCTGGATTTGGGCCTACGTTCTGGCGATGATATTTACCTGCGTGTCAAAGCCAGTAAGGATTGGACACTAGAAAATGATTACTCTTTTCATGCCGAACAGATTTATCGCTATGGCGTTCAGAGTGAAAACTATTTACGGACCAATCTGGAGTTGATCCATGCTCGTCCCAATCAGGCCTTTTTCTCCAATCAGCTCAGTCTGACTTATGCAGATGAACAAGACGACGATCTGACCTGGGACAACTACACCTTTAGGCAACATCAGTTTTTTCAGGACAACCGTTTTAGTTACGGCATTTATACCGGTGGTTATCTAAATGACAAGGATCTGCGTCTTAACCGCTGGGGTCCCTATGTGTCGTGGAGACAACCTTTTTTACGTGAATGGTTTTTTGTCCAGACCGACCTGAACTACCTGAATGATCATCGCGAGGATCGTGACCACTATGTCGGGGCTTTGGTACGTTTAGAAGCATTGTTTTAAACTGAATGATGGTGGAAAATATAAAAGCCCATCATTCATGGGCTTTTTTCAATATTACTGAGGCAATCAGCGCGGTAAGTATTAGCTGGTTTTATTCAAGATAATACGATCACTGCGTAGCACTCGTTTTTGCTGTAATGAAGGTTGCTCCATCACTGGCATATTGGCATATTGAAGCGAATACGATCGCTACGTTGTACACGTTGCGGTTTTGCTACGTTTACTTTTTCTGCTTTATAAAAGCTAATGCGATCTGTGCGTACCACTTTTTCTGCAGCAGGTGCCGCTAGACTAAACTGGCTCATCGACATCAGGATTACAGCGCCCATACTGATCATCAGCTTAAATTTCATAACATTCTCTCTCTTTGCTTAATGATCGCAATTATAAATCAAAAAACCAATATTAATTTAAAATTCAGATTTAAAATCCGCAGGGATTTTTTTATCTTCACTATCGTTTTTCCAGATCATTTCTAGAAATGAAAAATGAAGCAGGCATAAAAAATCCCTCCGAAGAGGGATTTTCTCATTCAATATATCAGCACTTAAGCAAGCAGCAAACTATTAATGCGCTTGACATATTCAGCAGGATTTTCTGGTAATCCACCTTCTGCAATCACCGCTTGGTCGAAGATCACATTGGCCAGATCATCAAACTGCGCTGAGCCATCCAGTTTTTTCACCAACGGATGTCCCGGGTTAATTTCCAGAATCGGCTTGATATCCGGCACAGGTTGACCCGCATCTTTCAGCATACGAATCAGCTGTGGAGACAATTCACCTTCGCCAGTCACCAGACAAGCCGGAGAATCGACCAGACGCGTCGTCACCCGCACTTCTTTGGTCTTGTCTTTTAATGAATCCGTCAGCTTATCCACCACCGGTTTAAACTGCTCTGCCGCCTGTTCCAGTGCTTTCTTTTCTTCAGCATCCTGAAGATCACCCAGATCAACCGCACCCTTAGATACGTTTTGCAATGGTGTACCATCGAACTCATTCACGAAGTTCATCGCCCATTCATCCACGCGTTCAGTCATCAACAGAACTTCAATGCCTTTTTTCTTGAACAGTTCCAGTTGCGGTGAATTTTTCGCAGCATTCAGGCTATCTGCAGTCACATAATAAATGGCTTTCTGGCCGTCTTTCATGCGTGCTTTATAGTCTGCCAATGACGTACTAACTTCATCATTGGTCGAAGTCGCATAACGCAGCAGTTTCAAGATACGTTCACGGTTACTGAAATCTTCACCCAAACCTTCTTTCAATACTGAAGCAAATTCCTGATAGAAGGTTTTGAAGTTTGCCTGATCTTTTTCATCTTCAGATTTAGCCAGATTATCCAAAATGGTCAGGATACGGCGGGTATTGCCTTCACGGATGGTTTTTACATCACGGCTTTCTTGCAGTAATTCACGACTCACGTTCAATGGCAGATCGGCACTGTCCACCACACCCTGTACAAAGCGCAGATAGTTTGGAATCAGGTTATCTGCATCATCCATAATGAACACGCGTTTCACATACAGTTTGATACCAGCTTTGGATTCACGGGTGAAAATATCATGTGGCGCTTTGCTTGGAATATATAATAACTGGGTATATTCAGTGCTGCCCTCAACCCGATTATGCGCCCAAGCCAATGGCGCTGCGAAATCATGGCTTAAGTTCTTGTAGAACTCGACATACTGCTCTTCAGTGATTTCAGACTTGTTACGAGTCCATAATGCACTGGCTGAGTTAATGGCTTCCCACTCATCGGTTTTGACATATTGGCCACCTTTAGACGTTTCACCTTCAGCCGCTTCTTCTTCCTGCCAGACTTCTTTTTGCATCTGGATTGGCAGGCTGATGTGGTCTGAATATTTATTGATAATCTGCTTCACTTTATAGCTTTGCAAATAATCTAGCGCATCGTCACGGAGATGCAAAATAATATCGGTACCACGACTTTCTTTAGTGATCTGTTCAACTTCGAACTCACCGGTTCCGCCACTAATCCAGCGTACGCCTTCAGAGACATCTGTACCGGCACGACGCGATTCTACCGTGATCTTGTCAGCGACAATAAAGCCGGAATAGAAACCGACACCAAATTGACCAATCAACTGGGCATCGGCTTTTTGATCGCCGGTCAGTTTGGACATAAAATCTTTGGTACCTGATTTGGCAATAGTCCCTAAATTATCAATGGCTTCCTGTTCGCTTAAGCCGATCCCGTTATCTGAAATGGTAATGGTTTTATTGTCTGCATCCAGGCTGACACGAACGCGCAGATCCGGATCATTTTCATAAAATTCGGGATGATTAATCCCTTCAAAACGTAATTTGTCACATGCATCTGAGGCATTCGAGATCAATTCGCGTAGGAAAATTTCAGGGTTTGAATAAAGCGAATGGGTCACGAGATGTAGTAACTGAGCCACTTCAGCCTGGAAACTATGTTTTTGTGCGCTAGACTCGCTCATTAATCACTCCTTTTATTTTAAATACAGGTCAATACTGTTGCCTATATGAATGGAGTGAGTTACTAAATTTTCAATAGCCAGTTGTATATTTTTTCTCAAGATATTTTATAAAGAATCGCTTGATCTGATCTGGCTTGGATTTTTAAAGACTTAGGTTTAAGTCCTAATAAGGCCCAAGCTTATAAATACGTTGAAATTGCAGGTCTATTTGCTGCTGACGCATATTATAGACCTGACTAAGACAGGATACCGATTCCTGACAGCGGTCACGAAATTGTAGCCATTTCACCTGATCGCGCTGGATCACCGAGCGGGTTCCCATAGGCACCATACGACGTAAAATATGATAGCTGGTACTCATCTTGACATCGGCATCATTCAGCAGACGATGTTCACAAATCGCTTTCTCTGTCACGGTTTCAGCTTTCTGACAATCAAAACTTGCCGCATAGGCAGACCCTGCCAGCAGACTGAAGAAGATCACAATACCTTGGCTTAAAAACTTCATGCTGATCTTCCTTATTATTCAATTATTAAGTCGTATTCAATTAATATTTACTTTATTCGTTTTAATATAGTTGAACATTGCCGATCTGCTCAATTTCAATAAGTTATAAATCGTTGTTATTTTGAAAAAAAAACCTCATTCAAGATGAGGCTTTTTTGTTGAGTAAGGTTAGAATTTAGAACTTGTAGCTATAACCGATCGTGTAAACCCAAGGATCAATATTTAAGTCGAATTTAGTATTATCAGCATCATCTAAAGTCACTTCAGGACTCAAATCTGCATAGCGCACGTCAGCAAATACGCCCCAGTTTTTGGCATCGGCCGGCTGGTAATTAAAGCCGACCTGACCTGCCAAACCAAACTCTTCTTTCACATCTTTAGCCAGACCTTCTTCATCCCAAGCAATAAAAGCTGTGCCACCTACACCAATATATGGCGTAAAACGTGTTGCATTTTTAAAGTTATATTTAGCGGTAATTGTGGGTGGAAGATGCTTAATCTTGGCAATTTTCCCTAGACTCTGAGCAGAAATGTCGTGATTAAATGGCGTAGCTAATAAAAGTTCTGCAGAGATATTGTCATTAAAAAAGTATTCAACCGATGGCGTAAAACCATATTCTTGATCCGCTTCTACGACTAAACCTGGTGCAATTTCAGTGTCACTTGATGGTGCTAAAGAACTGCCACCAACTTTCACCTGCCATTGACCTGCCATCGCAGATGCAGAAAGACCCATTAATGCAATTAGAGCAGCTTGCTTTAACATTTTAAAATACCCCACAGGAAGAATAATTATTAAGAAAATAAATCTTAATTAATAATAAACACGAGGGAAAATAATATGCAATAAGGATTATAAAACTAATTTTAAATTATTATTTAAAATATTGATTTAAAAAGTTATTTATTTTAAATTGATCGAATTGGTTGGTTTTAAATACCAAGTATATTAATCAGATAAATATGGCTTTATTCAGAGTAAAATAATCAGGTTTATATTAATTTTTATTTAAACATATATTTTAAATACATCTTATTATTTATTTTAAATCCAGATGAATCTGCTCCAATAGATATCAGAGCAGATTGAAATTGACTTACAGAACCATGGCTGCAATCCAGCCAAAAATCATTAACGGAATATTAAAGTGAATGAAGGTTGGAATCACACTATCCTTCATATGATCATGCTGACCATCCATATTCAGACCAGAAGTTGGGCCTAAAGTTGAATCCGAAGCTGGAGAGCCGGCATCGCCTAAAGCCGCCGCAGTCCCGATAATCGCAATGGTCGCAGCCGGGCTGAAACCAAACTGGATACACAGCGGAACATAAATAATCGCCAGAATGGGAATGGTCGAGAAAGACGAACCAATGCCCAATGTGATCAGCAAACCAATCAACAGCATCAGGAAGGCAGCCAATGCCTGACTATTACCAATCCATTTCACTGATGCTTCAACCAAGGTTGGTACCTGATTAGTCGCTTCAATCACCGCGGCAAAGCCTTGTGCTGCAATCATGATAAAGCCAACCAGCGCCATCATGCGCATACCGGTAATGATCACATCATCCGCTTCTTTCCATTTAAAGATCCCGGCACAACTCAGGATTGCGACACCGACCAGACCGGCCAGAATCATCGAATCTGAATAAAGCTGTACCGCCAATGTAGCAATAACTGCAAGACCTGCCATCCAGATGGTAAATTTGGCAATCTGCGGTTTAACGTGTTCAGCCACACCTAATTCAGCAGAAATACTTTGCTGTTCCTGGATATGAATATCTTGATATTGACGTGGTTTGCGATAGCTAATAAAGATCGCCACCAATAAGCCTACAAACATCCCGAATACTGGAATTGCCATCGCAGATGGAATCTGGTCATAGCTAATTTCAAATCCGTATGGCTTACCAAAGGTATTGATGTTATGACCTAGAATATCATTCAGGAAGATCGCACCAAAACCGACTGGAATGAGCATATAGGTGGCGACCAGACCAAAGGTCAGCAAACAGGCAATCAAACGACGGTCGAGCTTTAAATGGTTAAATACAGCCAATAGTGGCGGAATCAGTACCGGAATAAAGGCAATATGCACGGGAATAACGTTCTGCGAGAACACGGCAGCAATAGCAACTGTGAAAAAGATCAGATATTTCACCCGGTTTTGCGCTTTAAAATCGGCCTCACCTTTTAAGGTACTGATCATTTTATAAGCCAGCAAATCCGGTAAACCCGAACGTGCCAGAGCCAAAGCAAATGCACCTAAAATACCGTAAGCCAAGGCAATTTTAGCACCACCACCCAAGCCATTGTTAAACGCGTCCAAGGTTCCCTGCAGGCCTAGACCTGCCAATAAACCACCTGTAACAGCACCAATAACCAGGGCAAAAACCACAGGTACACGTGCCAACGAGAGTCCGAACATGACTCCAATAGCAGCAAGAATTGCGAACATAATGAATCGGAATAGAGAGAAAGCGGCTATTTTATCAGAAAATACGGATAAAAATTCCGCCACTTTTTTCTGGTCGGGTCATGTTTCACGGAGTGGCCTGTCAATGAATGTCAGCAGATTTACGCTGAATAAACTCATCAATCAATTGAGCCACTTGCTCCGGTTGACTCAGGATCGCCCAGTGATTGGCAGCCAGTTCTACTTTCGAGAAATCATCCACCCATTTGGACATCTCATCGACCAGATCTGGCCCGACAAACTGGTCATATTTCAGCACAATTGCCTGTACCGGACAGATGGCAAAACGCTGCCGTGGTTGAGTTAAGCGTGGCAAAAAATTGGCCCGGTACAGGTTCACACCATATTTGCCATCTTTGACAATATGCGTGTTGAGTGGCAGATTATCGTGTCTTTCCAGTTGCTGCACGATCTTGCTCCAACGCTGCGGATTAAAAAAATTCCAGGCCAATGGCGCCACCAAGGGCAACTGAAACACCGCAATATACCAGGACTTGCTCATTTGCTTTAAGAATTTTGCCTTGTTTTGCTGGAACTGTTCACGCATCCAGAAAGCGGCATGATCCAGACATGGCCCAGACAAGGTGCTATAAGACAGAATTCGTCCTTTAAAGCGTGGACCGGTGACGGATTCCCAGGACTGAATTGAACCCCAGTCATGCGCGGCCAGATGAAAAGCACGATTCGGCAATATTTCGTTCACCACCTCTTCCAGATCCTGACTTAAACGGGCCAAGCGGTAATCGGAGATTTTTTTGGGAATACTGGACTCACCTGCGCCACGGACATCATAAGTCACAACAAAGTAATCCTGACTCAAATGAGCAATGGCTGGCTCCCAAACTGCCTGATGATCGGGATAGCCGTGAACCAGCACCAATGCCGGTTGTTCGGATTGTCCATAAGTTTTGACACAAAGACGCTGCTGATCCGTGGTATCGATCCATTGCATGTGCATTTCCATCTTTTGATCCTGTTTTTGTTATTGACCACTTAGTTTATAAATCGGCATGATTGATCAATGCCAGCGCATTTTTGTTGCTCTAGTATGCATAATCACAGCCGCAAAAAGAATGTCAGTATGAGCCTATTCCAGAAAATTCAAAAACTGCCTCTGGTTTCAAAATTTATTCTGAACCGCTATGCCCCTTATCGTGGTGCAGGCATCGAAATTGATAAGATTGATTTTGATAATTATCAAGTTCGGGTCAAAATGCCGCTGACCCGTAAGAACCAGAATATTGTCGGTGTGCATTTTGGTGGCAGCCTGTATTCGATGGTCGATCCATTTTACATGTTATTGCTGATGCATCATTTGGGGCCGAAATACCTAGTCTGGGATAAAGGCGCCAGTATTCAGTTTTTGGCACCGGGTCGCGGAACAGTGATAGCGGATATTCGGATTTCTGCTGAAGAAATTGCCACGATTATCAATCTGGCAGCCGATAATGCGCCAGTGTATCGGCATTATCAGCTGAATATTTATGATGAAGCCGGGGTCAGAATTGCCGAAGTAGAAAAAACAGTATATATCCGGCGTAAACAGAGCAAAGGGAAAATTAACTCTCCTAAATAAGATAAAAGCGCCACATTGGCGCTTTTAAATCTAGATGAATCTGAAGTGACTTTCGACTTAACGACGACGGTTATCCTGTTCAATCGCAGCACCGGCACCACCACCGATTGCGCCACCGATTGCAGCACCCGCATTACCACCGAAGATGCTTTTACCGACTGCGGAACCAACAGCACCACCTACACCACTATAGGTCGCATTACGGTTTGAACCGCCTTGGGATTTACTACCCACTGCTGCACCGGCACCACCACCAACAGCTGCACCAACGCCACCGCCGACTTTATTACCGACACCACCACCGACTGCACCACCAAGGGCCGCAGCACCGATCCGTTGCTCATTGGCAGACATACTTTCACAACCCGCCAACATAAAGGCAGAAAGAGTGGCAACTGCCATAACACCCATTAATTTTTTCATGACCTTGGCCTTCCTGTCTTGCTTTAATTAAGTTTATCTTCATTTTATGAAACTAAAATCTGTAGCGTGTTACTTCTCTCGGTATTCCTGCTGAGTTTTGTAAATATCAATGGATTATTCTTCTGTTCAAGCTGTCTTATTTATAAATTTTAGACAAAAAAAGACGCCCTAAGGCGTCTCTTTTCTCAGCTTTAATTCGAATTAGAATTCTTCGTTAAATGCTTGGCTAAGCGCTTGGTCTACATCAGAGAAGTCATTGTGCAGTTCAAATTCTGCAGCTTCTGCTTCTTGACGACGACGCTCCAGGTGGTAAGCCAAACCTGTACCCGCTGGGATCAGGCGACCTACAACCACGTTCTCTTTCAAGCCACGTAAGTCATCTTCTTTACCTGTTACAGCCGCTTCAGTTAACACACGTGTGGTTTCCTGGAACGATGCAGCAGAGATGAACGAGTCAGTAGAAAGCGACGCTTTCGTAATACCCATCAATTGACGTTCAAACTTCGCAGGGAACTTGTTTTGCGCAAGAACTGCTTGGTTTTCCTGAACAACACGGATGTAATCCACTTGTTCGCCTTTGATGAAGCTGGTATCGCCACCGTCAGTGATATCAACTTTACGCAGCATTTGACGTACGATCACTTCAATATGCTTGTCGTTGATTTTTACACCTTGCAGACGGTATACGTCCTGAACTTCGTTCACGATGTAGTTTGTCAGCGCAACTTCGCCTTTCAAACGCAAGATATCGTGCGGGTTCTGTGGACCATCAGAAATAGTTTCACCACGGTTCACATGTTCGCCTTCGAACACGTTAATCGTACGCCATTTCGGAATCAGCTCTTCATAAATCTCAGAGCCATCATCC
This sequence comes from Acinetobacter sp. CIP 51.11, assembly GCF_000369665.1. GTDB lineage: Bacteria > Pseudomonadota > Gammaproteobacteria > Pseudomonadales > Moraxellaceae > Acinetobacter > Acinetobacter lwoffii_S. The sequence goes on along the minus strand of NZ_KB850128.1, from coordinate 440,922 downwards.
GGCGTAATCACCAGACGATTCTTACCTTTGGTCTCTTTACCAAAGCTTACAACACCCGACACTTCTGCAAGGATTGCATGCTCTTTTGGCTTACGTGCTTCGAACAAGTCAGCTACACGCGGCAGACCACCGGTAATATCACGGGTACGTGAAGTTTCTTGTGGTACACGACCGATGACATCACCGACACCAATCGTTTCGCCATCACGAACAGAAAGAATCGTGTTCTGTGGCAGGAAGTAGAACTGTTCGCCACCATCAACGGTATCTAACACAACAGCAGGACGCAAATCTTTACCTGACGCAGGACGTGAAGTCACTGGCAAGATTTCGATAGTTGACATACCTGTTGCATCATCAGTTTTAGAAGTAACCGTCACGCCATCAGCAATCTGGCTGAAACGTACTTTACCAGCAACTTCTGTTACTAATGGATGTGTATGCGGATCCCAAGTCGCCACAATACCGCCTGCTTCTACAGCTTCGCCATCTTTCAGCAAGATAGACGCACCGTAAGGCAGTTTATAGCGCTCGCGCTCACGACCTAAATCATCTGCAATACCGATTTCACCTGAACGTGAAGTCGATACCAAGTGACCTTTGGCATGTTGTACTGTTTTTACGTTGTGGAAACGTACTGTACCTTGGTTACGAACTTGTACGCTGTTTGCAGCAGAAGTTCGGCTCGCAGCACCACCGACGTGGAAGGTACGCATCGTTAACTGTGTACCTGGCTCACCAATCGATTGAGCTGCCATTACACCAACAGACTCACCCGGGTTCACCTGGTGACCGCGTGCTAGGTCACGACCGTAACATTTCGCACATACACCGAAGGTAGACGCACAGTTCACGACTGAACGTACTTTAATTTCGTCGACACCTTGGCTTTCGATAAACGTCGCCAGTTTCTCGTCAATTAACGTATTACGTGGAAGCAGAACTTCGTCTGTACCTACACGTTTCACATCTTCAGCAACCACACGACCCAATACTCGTGCACCTAGGTTTTCGATGACATCGCCACCTTGAATGAACGGAGTCATTACCAGACCGTCATACGTACCACAATCTGGCTCGGTAATAACCAAGTCCTGCGCAACGTCTACCAAACGACGAGTCAAGTAACCCGAGTTCGCAGTTTTCAGTGCTGTATCGGCCAAACCTTTACGCGCACCGTGTGTCGAGATGAAGTACTGAAGTACGGTTAAACCTTCACGGAAGTTCGCTTTAATTGGGGTTTCAATGATCGAGCCATCCGGCTTCGCCATCAAACCACGCATACCCGCCAACTGACGAATCTGAGCTGCCGAACCACGGGCACCCGAGTCAGACATCATGTAGATCGAGTTGAATGATTTTTGCTTCTCGTCTTCACCCTGTTTGTTCTTCACAGTAGTGAAAGACAAGTTGTCCATCATCGCTTTAGCAACCTGGTCATTGGTACGTGCCCAAATATCGACCACTTTGTTATAACGTTCGCCGGCAGTTACGAAACCTTGTTCGAACTGTTGTTCGATTTCACGAACTTCAGCTTCCGCTTTACCAATAATTGCTTGTTTTTGCGGTGGAATAACCATGTCTTCCATACCGACAGATACACCTGAACGCGTCGCTTGACGGAAGCCCAAGTACATCAACTGGTCAGCGAAGATAACAGTATCTTTCAGACCTAATTTACGGTAGCAAGAGTTAATTAACTTAGAGATGTTTTTCTTGGTCATCTCAACGTTAATTTGCTGGAAATCCATACCTTCAGGCACAACTTCCCAAAGCAGGCAACGACCAGGCGTCGTATCTACAATAATGGTTTGCTGTTCACGGTTACCATCTTCATCGATCACAGTCTGGTGTACACGTGCTTTAACTCGAGCGTGTAGATCAACCTGACCTGTTGCCAGTGCACGGTTTACTTCGTGAGTATCCGCGAACACCATGCCTTCACCTTTGGCATTGATTGCATCACGCGTGATGTAATACAAGCCCAAGACAACGTCCTGAGACGGCACGATGATTGGCTCACCATTCGCTGGAGACAAGATGTTATTCGTCGACATCATTAACGCACGAGCTTCAAGCTGAGCTTCAAGTGTTAATGGTACGTGTACCGCCATTTGGTCACCATCGAAGTCGGCGTTAAACGCAGCACATACGAGTGGGTGTAGACGGATCGCTTTACCTTCGATCAGGATCGGTTCAAATGCTTGAAGACCCAAACGGTGAAGAGTTGGCGCACGGTTCAACATCACTGGATGTTGACGAATCACGTGAGCAAGAACGTCCCAAACTTCTGGGGTTTCGCGCTCAACCATTTTCTTCGCAGCTTTAATGGTAGTTGCTTGACCAGAAGCTTGTAGTTTCGCGAAAATGAATGGTTTGAACAGTTCAAGTGCCATTTTCTTCGGAAGACCACATTGGTGCAAACGCAGGTTTGGACCAACAGTAATTACCGAACGGCCCGAATAGTCAACACGCTTACCAAGTAAGTTTTGACGGAAACGACCTTGCTTACCTTTGATCATGTCTGCCAAAGATTTAAGCGGACGCTTGTTCGAACCGGTAATTGCACGACCACGACGACCGTTATCTAGCAATGCATCTACAGACTCTTGCAACATACGTTTTTCGTTACGTACGATGATGTCTGGCGCTGCAAGGTCAAGAAGACGCTTCAAACGGTTGTTACGGTTGATCACACGACGGTAAAGATCATTCAGGTCAGAAGTCGCGAAACGACCACCTTCAAGTGGTACAAGCGGACGAAGATCTGGTGGAAGAACTGGAAGTACAGTTAACACCATCCATTCTGGCTTGTTGTTCGAATCGTTGAATGCTTCCATCAACTTCAAACGCTTAGACGCTTTTTTCAGCTTGGTTTCTGAAGTTGTAACAGGAATTTCTTCACGAAGACGCGCAATTTCAGCTTCAAGATCGATGTCTTTCAACAAGTCTTGAACTGCTTCAGCACCCATTTTCGCTGTGAATTCATCACCGTGTTCTTCTAATGCATTGAAGTATTCTTCATCATTTAGAAGTTGGTATTTCTCAAATGGAGTCATACCCGGATCGGTCACTACATAAGATTCGAAATACAATACACGTTCAATATCACGTAGCGTCATGTCTAATAATAGACCGATACGGCTCGGTAATGATTTTAAGAACCAGATGTGGGCAACTGGAGACGCCAGCTCGATGTGACCCATACGTTCACGACGAACTTTCGCAGTTGTTACTTCAACGCCACATTTTTCACAAATGACGCCTTTGTATTTCATACGCTTGTATTTACCACACAAGCATTCGTAATCTTTCACTGGACCAAAGATTTTGGCACAGAACAAACCATCACGTTCAGGCTTGAACGTACGATAGTTAATGGTTTCTGGCTTTTTAACTTCACCGTGAGACCATGACTTAATCATTTCTGGTGACGCAAGACCAATACGGATGCGGTCAAACTCTACAGGAGCATGACCGTCTGAATCCGTCTTTTTGCGCATGATATCGAGCAAGTCTTTCAATTTTTTTCTCCGTGTGTTGTGGAGATTTTCACTCAACAACTGGGTCACAAATATTGTTTTTTAACTGAATTGGGAATCCCAAGAATCCCCCTCAATCCCCCTTTGTTAAGGGGGAAGCCTCTCTTTATCAAAGAGGGGTTTGGGGAGATTTAATGGAGATTCTTAGTCACCATTTTTCAGTTCAATGTTGATACCTAAAGAACGGATCTCTTTGGTCAATACGTTGAACGATTCAGGCATGCCCGGGTCCATATAATGGTTGCCATCCACAATGTTCTTGTAGATACGGGTACGGCCTTCAACGTCATCCGATTTCACAGTCAGCATTTCTTGTAGCGTATATGCTGCACCGTAAGCTTCTAGTGCCCAGACTTCCATCTCACCGAAACGCTGGCCACCGAATTGTGCTTTACCACCAAGCGGCTGTTGCGTTACTAGAGAGTAAGAACCAGTTGAACGCGCATGCATCTTGTCATCAACCAAGTGGTTCAGTTTCAGCATGTACATGTAACCAACAGTTACCGGACGATCGAAACGCTCACCAGTACGACCATCATATAATACGGTCTGACCAGTACTAGATAGGCCTGCAAGTTGTAACAACTCTTTGATCTGACCTTCTTCAGCACCATCGAATACAGGAGTAGCCAAAGGCACACCAGCACGCAAGTTGCCAGAAAGTTTCAAGATTTCCTCATCAGTCAAGCTATCAAGATCTTCTTGCTCGCCACCAACTTTGTTGTAAATCTTGTCTAGGAAATCACGAAGCTCAAGTACAGTACGTTGCTCTTTCATCATCTTGTCGATTTGATCGCCAAGACCTTTCGCCGCCATACCCAAGTGAGTTTCAAGAATCTGACCCACGTTCATACGCGATGGTACGCCAAGCGGGTTCAATACGATATCAACAGGTACGCCGTTGGCATCATGTGGCATGTCTTCTACCGGCAAGATGTTTGATACAACACCTTTGTTACCGTGACGACCCGCCATCTTATCACCCGGCTGGATGCGACGTTTTACAGCAAGATAAACTTTAACAACTTTCAATACGCCAGTGGTCAGTTCATCGCCAGTCGAAAGTTTGCGTTTTTTCTCGGCAAATTTCTCGTCAATTTCGAAGCTCTTCTCTTTCAAGAACACTTGAATTTGAGTTAAACGTTCAGCAATTGCTTCATCAACTGGTTGAATTTCAAGAAGATCAACAAGCTCTAAACCAGACAACACGTCTTCAGACAGTTTGTCGCCACGTTTAGTTGTACCGCCACCATTCGACTCTTGGCCATTCAGTAGACGGATTACACGTTCACGTGCAGCTTCTTCAAAGATTTTGAATTCTTCTTTCAAGTCTTTACGGTATGCATCTAACTGCGCTTTTTCAATTGCTTGAGCACGTTCGTCTTTTTCAAGACCGTCACGTGTAAACACTTGAACGTCAATCACGGTACCTTTGGTACCTGATGGAACACGTAGAGATGAGTCTTTTACGTCAGCCGCTTTTTCACCGAAGATTGCACGTAGCAATTTTTCTTCCGGAGTAAGCTGTGTTTCACCTTTAGGGGTTACTTTACCAACCAGGATATCACCAGCAGTTACTTCAGCACCGATGTAAACGATACCTGACTCGTCCAGTTTAGACAGAGCAGCTTCACCTACGTTCGGAATATCAGCAGTGATTTCTTCCGCACCCAGTTTGGTATCACGTGCGACACATGATAATTCCTGGATATGAATAGACGTTAAACGGTCTTCTTGAAGAACACGCTCAGATAACAAGATCGAGTCTTCGTAGTTGTAACCATTCCAGGTCATAAACGCAACGCGCATGTTTTGACCCAATGCCAGCTCACCGCCATCAGTCGATGGACCATCAGCCAGTACATCACCACGACCTACTTTATCGCCCAGGTTCACAAGAACTTTCTGGTTGATACAAGTGTTCTGGTTCGAACGGGTGTATTTGATCAGGTTGTAGATATCTACACCTGCTTCACCTGCGATCATTTCGTCTTCATTCACACGAATAACCACACGAGACGCATCAACAAACTCGATACGACCACCACGCTGAGCGATCACACATACACCTGAGTCATGTGCTACGTTCGCTTCCATACCGGTACCAACAAGCGGCTTGTCAGCAATCAACGTCGGAACTGCCTGACGTTGCATGTTCGAACCCATTAATGCACGGTTGGCATCATCGTGTTCTAGGAATGGAATCAGTGATGCTGCTACAGATACGACCTGCTGAGCAGATACATCCATATGCGTTACTTTTTCAGGAGGAATACGTACGAAGTCACCCTGATGACGAACAGATACAAACTCTTCTGTTAAGTTACCGTCTTTATCCATTGCAGAATCGGCCTGTGCAATGACAGTACCTACTTCTTCAATCGCAGACAGGTATTCAACTTCATCTGTTACACGACCATCAACAACCTTACGGTATGGGGTTTCCAGGAAACCAAAGTTGTTACATTTCGCATAAACAGAAAGCGAGTTGATCAAACCAATGTTTGGACCTTCAGGCGTTTCAATTGGACATACACGACCGTAGTGAGTTTGATGTACGTCACGTACTTCAAAGCCTGCACGTTCACGCGTCAAACCGCCAGGACCAAGCGCAGAAACACGACGTTTGTGCGTAATCTCAGATAACGGGTTGTTTTGATCCATAAACTGAGACAACTGGCTTGAACCAAAGAATTCTTTGATTGCAGCAGCAACAGGTTTCGCATTGATCAAATCTTGCGGAGACAGGTTGTCAGTTTCAGCTTGAGATAGACGTTCTTTAACAGCACGTTCTACACGAACCAGACCTACACGGAATTGGTTTTCTGTCATTTCACCCACAGAACGAACACGACGGTTACCCAAGTGATCGATATCGTCGACTTCACCTTTACCGTTACGGATTTCAACTAATGTTTTTAATACATCAGTGATATCTTCGTTCGAGAGAATGCCTTCAACCTCACGTGACTTCTGGTCTGTACCGACTTCGTAAGGACGACCCAAACGACGGTTGAACTTCATACGACCCACTGGAGACAAGTCATAACGTTCAGAAGAGAAGAACAAGTTATTGAATAAGTTTTCAGCAGCTTCTTTTGTTGGTGGTTCGCCAGGACGCATCACTTTGTAGATTTCTACCAATGCTTCTTCACGATTGCTCGTTGTATCTGCACGTAGAGAATCTGCAACGAATGAACCGCGGTCGATATCATTAGTGAACAGAATATTGAACTGCTTCACGCCGCCTTCTGCAATTTTCACCATGATTTCATGGCTTAATACAGTATTGGCCGCAATCACATCACCATCTTTTAATGGGATGTCTTCAGCAGTGATACGCTCATACAGGTACTCATCAGGCACTGCAAGTTTTTCAAGACCTGAAGCTTCCATTTGACGTACATGACGCGCATTGATACGTTTACCTTGCTCAACAATTGCCTTGCCATCCTTGTCCAGGATGTCAAATTGTGCCATTTCGCCACGCAGACGTTCAGGCACCAGGTCAATCTGGTAGCTACCCATGTCAAGATACACAGGTACTTTCTCGTAGAACATGTCGAGAATGTTTTCGTTGCTATAACCCAAGGCACGAAGCACCACAGTCGCAAGCAATTTACGACGACGGTCAATACGTACATAGACCAAGTCTTTGGCATCGAATTCAAAGTCTAACCATGAACCACGGTAAGGAATAATACGCGCTGAATAAAGGACTTTACCACTTGAGTGAGTCTTGCCTTTATCGTGGTCAAAGAATACGCCTGGTGAACGGTGTAATTGTGACACGATCACACGCTCGGTACCGTTAATTACAAAGGTACCGTTATCCGTCATCAATGGCATTTCGCCCATATAGACTTCTTGTTCACGTACATCTTTAATTGACTTCGTTTCACGATCTTTCAGGATCAAACGAATTTTTACACGCATTGGTGCTGCATAAGTTGAGCCACGAAGAATACATTCGCGTACATCAAACTCAGGCTTACCAAGACTATACTCAACAAATTCTAAAGCAGCATTGCCAGAATAACTTTCAATAGGAAAAACTGAACGAAATGCGGCTTGGAGACCGATATCTTCGCGGTTTTTTGGTGATTTGCCATCTTGTAAGAATGTTCTGTACGAGTCGACTTGAATCGCGAGCAAGTACGGAGCATCCATGACGCTAGGCAATTTACCAAAATTCTTACGGATCCGTTTCTTTTCGGTATATGAGTATGCCATCTGGAGTCCTCGGAAAGTGTAAACCAAGCCCGCCTGCAGAACGGGCTCAGAAGGAATTACGCTGGCCGATATGGCCACCACTCTTTACAAATGCTGCAATTTTTAGTGGTATTAAAACGCTTATCAATATTTTTTAATGAAAAATATTGGTAAACGTTTGTTCATTATGTTTATTTTCAATTTGTATGATTTTTATATCATGCAAACAAAAATCGAGCCGATTATTGTAACGCAAAAAGGCTGATGACCCAAGAGCCATCAGCCAATTTTTGGAGCCGATTATAAAAAAACCGGCTCCCTTAAGAAATTACTTAAGAGTAACTGTAGCACCAGCTTCTTCAAGTTTCTTCTTAAGCTCTTCGCCTTCTTCTTTAGAAACGCCTTCTTTAAGAACTGCAGGAGCGCCTTCAACCATGTCTTTAGCTTCTTTCAAGCCAAGGCCAGTCGCTTCACGAACTGCTTTAATTACAGCAACTTTGTTCGCGCCGAAAGAAGTCAATTCAACATTGAATTCAGTTTGTTCTTCAGCAGCAGCAGCAGCTGGACCAGCAGCAACAGCTACAGCAGCAGCAGATACATTGAATTTCTCTTCGAAAGCAGAGATAAGTTCAACAAGTTCAAGAACAGTTTTTTCAGCAACTGCGTTTAGGATTTCTTCGTTTGTTAAAGCCATGAGATTAACTCCAAATGGGTATTGAATGATGTGTGTTTAAGTTTGAGCTTAAGCAGCTTCTGACTCGTTTTTCTCTTGAAGCGCTGTAAGTAAGCGGCCCAATTTCGAAATAGGAGCTTGAAGAACGTTTGCAAGCATAGTAAGCGCTTTCTCTTGGTTCGGAAGATTCGCGATTACGCTAACTTCTGCACCTTGATAAAGTTTGCCATCAAATGCAGCAGCTTTAAGTTCAAATGCTTTATTAGTTTTAGCGAATTCTTCGAACAAACGTGCAGCAGCACCCATGTCGTCTTCAGAATTCGAGAAAGCTAAGATTGTTGGGCCAACAAGGTTGTCGTTCAAGATATTGAATTGAGTATCTTGAAGAGCACGTTTAGCCAAAGTGTTACGCACGATACGTGTAGTAACACCAAGTTTACGCGCTTCAACACGTAGAGTAGTTAACTGCTCTACAGTCAAACCTTGGTAGTCAGCAACAACAGCAGCAAATGCAGTAGAAGCAACTTCAGCTACTTCAGCTACGATCTGTTTTTTGCCTTCGATAAGAAGAGCCATTGTAAAACCTCCTAACGGTGATTTATGTACTTACGCGAAGTACACTCCCAATTCGCAAGACCATCACTGGACTCACACGCGGAGGATGAACAAATCACACCACCGCGTCTACGCAGGCTGGGCTATTAAGAGAGAAGCATAAAACTCCCCTCGCCCGCGGTCTTTGACGCTGATAAATTTTCATTTATCAATTCAAAGTTTGCCTAAATTATCCCCTCTCCTTTTAGGAGAGGGCTAGGGAGAGGTTTAACCCTCTTCCCGACCTTCTTCCAGAGGGAGAAGGAGACATCTTCAGGGCTTTAAAATTCTGTAATAAGTCGAGACTTATTTAGAAACGTTTGCTACATCAACGATCAAACCAGGGCCCATAGTTGAGCTCAAAGTGATCTTTTGAATGTATACGCCTTTAGACGTAGCAGGTTTCAAACGCTTCAAGTCAGCAACAAGCGCTTCAACGTTTTGACGAACAGCAGCAGCTTCAAAACCTACCTGACCGATCGCAGCATGGATAATACCAGCTTTGTCTACGCGGTAACGTGCTTGACCAGCTTTTGCATTTTTAACTGCAGTAGCAACGTCAGGAGTTACAGTACCCACTTTAGGGTTTGGCATTAAGCCACGTGGACCAAGGATCGTACCAAGTTTACCTACAACGCGCATTGCATCTGGAGCAGCAATTACTACGTCAAAGTCAAGGTTACCCGCTTGGATGCTTTCAGCAAGATCGTCGAAACCAACAACGTCTGCGCCTTCAGCTTTAGCAGCTTCAGCAGCAGCGCCTTGAGCGAATACAGCTACACGTACAGTTTTACCAGTACCTGCAGGAAGTGTAGTCGCGCCACGAACAACTTGGTCAGATTTACGAGGATCAACACCTAGGTTTACCGCGATATCTAGAGATTCTTTGAATTTAGGAGCTGGAAGGCTCTCTAAAACTGCAACAGCTTCTTCTAGCGTGTAAACTTTGTGTGCTTCTACAGCAGCTACAATCGCTTTTTGACGTTTAGTTAATTTAGCCATGTCTTAAAGCTCCACTTCCAAGCCCATAGAACGCGCAGAACCAGCAATGGTACGTACACGTGCGTCTAAATCAGCACCAGTCAAATCTGGTTCTTTAGTAGTCGCAATTTCTTCGATTTGAGCACGAGTCAACTTACCAACTTTAGTTTTGTTAGGTACAGCTGAACCCTTCTGGATACCAGCAGCTTTCTTAAGAAGAACAGCAGCAGGTGGAGTTTTCATGATGAATGTGAACGACTTGTCGTTGTACACAGTGATCACGACTGGAATTGGCAGACCAGCTTCAACTTTTTGTGTAGCAGCATTGAATTCTTTACAGAATGCCATGATGTTCACACCACGTTGACCTAGTGCAGGACCAATCGGTGGAGATGGATTCGCTTTACCAGCTGGAACTTGCAGCTTGATATAGCCGTCAATCTTCTTAGCCATTTCAAATTACCTCTGGGTGCAAACGCCGGTGAAGGCTCCCCAATGATTTCAAGTAACGATACCGTTACAACAACAATGCCTGACTTATAAATAAGTCAGGCGTTTTCAACCCATACAAATTAGACTGATTTTTCGACTTGACGAAATTCCAATTCAACTTGAGTTGGTCGGTTAAATACATTAATGGTCAGCGTTAAACGCGACTTTTCGTACTGAACTTCTTCCACCACACCTTTAAAGTCAGTGAATGGACCGTCAACCACGAGTAATTCTTCGCCTGGTTCAAACATCGTCTTAGGACGAGGCGCTTCACCAGTATTGCGTACACGCGCAAGAATCGCATCTGCTTCTTTTTGCGTAATCGGTGCCGGTTTTTCAGCCGTACCACCAATAAAACCTAAAACTTTTGGACATTCTTTAACAATGTGCCAAGTATCATCGTTCATTTCCATTTCGACTAGAACATAGCCAGGAAAGAACTTACGCTCTGATTTACGCTTCTTGCCATCCTTCATCTCTACCACTTCTTCGGTAGGAACAAGGACTTCACCAAAGCTATCGGCAACAGCGCTACGCTGGATTCGATCATTAAGCGAACGCATCACTTGTTTTTCATAACCTGAATAGGCATGAATAATGTACCAACGTTTCATAGCTCTCTTACCCGATAATAAACTTCATTAACCAGCCTAAAATATAGTCAAAACACCACAATAAGATGGATGCAATTACGACTACAACAAGAACTTGCCAAGATGTGGACATCGTCTCTTGTTTGGTAGGCCAGGTCACTCGACGTAACTCGATTCGTGCATCTTTCAGCAGACGAATAAAGCCTTTGCCTTGATGGGTGGCGTATAATAAACCGAATGCTGCAACGATACAAGCCAAAATCACCCCAACGCGCACCCAAACATCATTCGCAGGTGCCCAGTACGCTGGTAAATATTGGTTTACCATCATTGCACCAACCAATAAAATCAAGGCGATAACCCATAGAACCATGTCTAATGGAGAACCAGAACTTACATCTACTGCAGGATTATTTCTTTGAGGAATTGCCGCTTCGCCTAATGCGTCGCGTGATTTTTCATTCGACATTTTTGTACTCGTCGTAGGTTTCGCGACTTATTATATGACCAATTTTGCCGACATCAAGCGTCTTTTTAGAAACTTGGCAGGTCAGGAGGGACTCGAACCCCCAACATTCGGTTTTGGAGACCGACGCTCTACCAATTGAACTACTGACCTGCAAAACAACAAGTTGGAGCCTAAGCTCCAACCTGCTTGTCTTATTCTATGATTATGCAGTTACTTTAGCAACTACACCAGCACCCACTGTACGACCGCCTTCACGGATCGCAAAACGTAGACCTGGGTCCATTGCGATTGGGTGGATTAGCTCTACTGACATCTCAACGTTGTCACCAGGCATAACCATTTCCACGCCTTCTTTAAGCGCGATCGCACCAGTTACGTCCGTAGTACGGAAGTAGAACTGTGGACGGTAACCGTTAAGGAATGGAGTGTGACGACCACCTTCTTCTTTAGAAAGTACGTATACTTCCGCATCGAATTTAGTGTGTGGCTTGATCGCACCTGGTTTAGTCAATACTTGACCACGTTGTACGTCTTCACGCTTAGTACCACGAAGAAGAACACCACAGTTCTCGCCCGCACGACCTTCGTCAAGAAGCTTACGGAACATTTCTACGCCGGTTACTGTAGTAGTTTGAGTATCACGGATACCAACGATTTCTACAGACTCACCCACTTTAACGATACCAGTCTCTACACGGCCAGTTACTACTGTACCACGACCAGAGATTGAGAATACGTCTTCAATTGGCATAAGGAATGGAAGGTCAATTGCACGCTCTGGCTCTGGAATGTAAGAGTCAAGTGCTTCAACAAGCGCAACTACCGCTGGCTCGCCGTATTGGCTGTCATCACCGTTAAGCGCAAGAAGAGCAGAACCACGGATCACTGGAGTGTCATCACCTGGGAAGTCGTAAGTAGAAAGAAGTTCACGAACTTCCATTTCAACTAGCTCAAGAAGCTCTTCGTCGTCTACAAGGTCGCATTTGTTCAAGAATACAACGATGTAAGGTACACCCACCTGACGAGAAAGCAGGATGTGTTCACGAGTCTGTGGCATAGGACCATCAGTCGCAGCACATACAAGGATCGCACCATCCATCTGAGCAGCACCAGTAATCATGTTTTTAACATAATCGGCGTGGCCCGGGCAGTCTACGTGAGCGTAGTGACGAGTTGGAGAATCGTATTCTACGTGTGAAGTATTAATTGTAATACCACGTGCTTTTTCTTCTGGTGCAGAGTCGATTGCAGCGTAGTCTTTCGCTTCGCCACCGAATTTCTTCGCACATACAGTTGCAATTGCAGCTGTTAAAGTTGTTTTACCATGGTCAACGTGACCAATTGTGCCCACGTTAACGTGTGGCTTATTACGTTCAAACTTAGCCTTAGCCATGTTAATCTTCCTCGTTTACGTCGAACACAATTCTGAGTAAAACCCAGCTCCGACATATCGTTTAAAAAAACCGAACACCAAATACTTGAAAAGCAGACTAAATAGCCTGCTTTTGGAATTTCTTTGCAACAGAGTTGCTAAACTGTAATCTGGAGCTCTTATCGAGATTTGAACTCGAGACCTCTCCCTTACCAAGGGAGTGCTCTACCACTGAGCTATAAGAGCAAATATTAGTACTTCAATGGAGCGGGAGACGAGGGTCGAACTCGCGACATGTAGCTTGGAAGGCTACCGCTCTACCAACTGAGCTACTCCCGCACGATGTTGGTACAAACCACTTATTGAAGTCTTAAAATTGGTGGTGAGGGAAGGATTCGAACCTTCGAAACTTTCGTAGCGGAGTTACAGTCCGCCCCCTTTGACCGCTCGGGAACCTCACCATTTTTTACACTTACATCAGTGCTGTTCTTTACTTCACACTACCAAACTTCTAAGATGGTGCCGGCACACGGATTCGAACTGTGGACCTACTGATTACAAGTCAGTTGCTCTACCAACTGAGCTATGCCGGCGTTTCTTAGTGTTTCGTATGTTTCGTATCGGAACGGTGTGCAGTTTAGCAAAACTCAGAATCCTTGCAAGTGTTTTTTTCAAAAAAAACCTCAAAAACTCATAAAATCAAACCATTTGATGATAATTCAACCGCTTTGATCACTGCGCGAGCTTTTATTTGGGTTTCATTCCACTCAGATTCAGGATTTGAGTCGGCAACTAGCCCTGCTCCGGCCTGCACATAGACCTTATTTTCGCGAATGACACAGGTACGAATCGCAATCGACATGTCCATTTCGCCATGCCAGCCTAAATAACCAACAGCACCACCAAAAATTCCACGTTTTACCGGCTCAACTTCGTCAATAATTTCCATGGCACGGATTTTTGGCGCACCTGAAAGTGTACCAGCAGGGAAAGTTGCTTTAAAAACATCCAGAGCATCGACATCATCACGCACTTCACCCTGCACATTGGAGACAATATGCATCACATGCGAATAACGTTCGATCACCATTTGATCAGTCACCTGCACTTTGCCAATTTTTGCGATACGCCCTACATCATTACGTCCCAAGTCAATCAGCATGACATGTTCGGCAATTTCTTTTTCATCGGATAATAGGTCTTGCTCAAGCGCCAGATCTTCTTCTTTGGTTTTACCACGTGGACGGGTCCCCGCTAATGGACGAACTGTGGCAATTCCATTTTCCAGACGGGACAGAATTTCCGGTGAAGAACCGACAATATGGAATGGCGTGTTGTTTTCCAAGGTCTGCCCTTGCACCAGGAACAAATACGGTGATGGATTGAGATGACGCAGCGCACGATACACTTGTAGCGGATCACCATCGAAATCAGAGACCATCCGGTGCCCCGGCACCACCTGCATTACATCACCGGCACGAATATACTCTTTGACCTTTTCGACCGAAGCAATGAAGTTGTCATGTCCGGTGAGGGACTCAAAATGTGGCGGCGTATGTTTTTCAGCTTTAAGGCTGATGGGCGTGGCCAGAATATTTTCCAATTCATTTAATTGTTCATGTGCTTTTTCATAAGAACCCGGGGCAGTGGCATCCGCATGTACAATTAAGAACAAGGTATCTTTCAGGTTATCAAAGACAATCACTGTTTTAGAGAGCATCATCCAGATATCTGGCAAGCCGACCGGATCCGCTTCCGGCACATTTTTTAATTTCGGTTCGATATAACGCACCGCGTCATAACCAAAGTAACCGACTAATCCACCAGTAAAACTCGGTAGGTCCGGTAATTCTGCCTGGGTTGGCACCTTAAATTGCGCCTGAAAGTCGCGAATATATTGAAATGGGTCCGCACAGTGCTGCTTTTCAATCGAATCATCTGCGTGCTGTACCGTCAACTCGCCTGCATTGCAGGAAAATACCGTGGATTCACCTAGTCCAATAATCGAATAGCGTGCCCAGTTCTCACCACCTTCTACAGACTCGAATAAATAAGCCTGCTGATGCTGTTTAAGCCGAGCAAAAATAGAAAGTGGTGTATCGGTATCTGCCAGACGCTGACGATAAACAGGAATGAGGTTATAGCCTTGCGCAGCAAGTTGCTGGAATTGTGCTTGAGTGGTCATGCGGTTTTTCTCTTTAAATTAGGGTTACTCAGTATGTAAATAGAATTGAACTGAGCGACGCCATCGAAAAACCTTACAACTATTCATTTTCTTTCCTTAGTACGCGTATTAGGCAAGTAATTCTCTAAGATCATCCACAATCTGCTGTGGCTGACAATCTGCAATATTTTCACCATGATTATAGCCATAGCTGACTACAACACAATCAATCCCGGCGCGGCGCGCAGCTTCGACATCATTGGAAGAATCTCCAATAAGCAAAACCTGTTCTTTACTTACGCCATAATGTTCAACACAGTGCAGCAACTGGCGTGGGTGCGGTTTACGTTCAGTAAAACGGTCACCACCAATGGTATCGGCAAAATAATGAGCCATATCCAAGGTATCTAAGATACTGCGGGCAGGAAGTTCAGGTTTATTGGTCACACAAATCAGGGTTTTACCTTGAGCTTTGGCCCAGTCCAGAAATTTCAGGATTCCCGGAAAAGGAACGGTATCAACACAGGGATCGACATTATAAATATCCAGAAAAGTGTTTAAGAGCTCTTGATGCTGTACCGGTGTGACTTCACCGACCAGATGCTGGAGTACACTTTCACAGAATATCGACGTACCCTTGCCTACCCAGGTCCGTACCTGTTCTTCGGTCACCAGAGGCAATTGCAGCACATTCAGGCTCATATTCATGGCGCGATACAGATCATGTGCTGAATCCACCAAGGTACCATCCAGATCGAATAAGATCAGTTCGCGCTTTTCTAATTGTGCAATAGACATCCCGACCCTCTTTTATAATATTCGCAGCCACAAAAAAGGCATGCGCGGTGCATGCCTTGATTGTAACCAATCATCGGCTTATTTGAACAATAACCAAGCCATAATTGCTAAAATAATCAGCACAATCACTGAAATCAAACCAACAGATACATTTTTCTGGGTTTCTTTTTTCTGTTCTACACGTGATACAGGCTGCTCAACCGGAATTGCGGTAGGCTCTGGTTTCACCGCACTAATGTCTACGCCTTCCGGAATAGGCGCCGGTTTTGGAATACCAACATTGGTTGGCATGCCATCACGGGTTAATTGCACCGAAGCATCACGATGTTTCAGTTCCGGCATCCCCTGATCATTCATTTGCTGTGCAGGTGTAGGCTCAGCGACTTCGACCTGTTCCACGACTTTTTCTGCGGTTGCTTCAATTTCTGCTGGAACCTCTACTGCAGCCGCAGGCGCCAGTACTGAAAATTTCAAACTGGCAAACTGAACAATGTCATTCTGCTTTAATAAGGTTTCCTGCGCAATTTGCACATCATTGACGAAAGTGCCATTCGATGAACCCAAATCCTGCACCCAGAGCGCATCATCCTTCAGTAAAAATGCCGCATGCTTACGGGAGATTTCCGCAGCCTGCAAAACAATATCTGCCGCCTGATGACGCCCCACCAGCATGTCACGGTCAATGCTAATTTCCTGTCCTGTTAAGTCGCCTGTAATCGCGTGTATTTTCCAAGTCATGAAAGTTACTTCTCTGTTCTCTTTGACATTATCATAACATGCTGTCTGCAAATGCGAATGGCTTAGCTTTTGGGTCTAAGTGTGGTTGTTGTAACGGTATTTTTACTTTTTTCCACCTGCTGAACAGGTTGTGCCACTTGTCGCTGAATCACTGGTTCTATCGCTACCGGCGTAACGACTACATTGGCTGGTTGCGCCTGAACGGGTGCGGTCGGCACAGTTTGATAAGTCGAGTTTTGTAATGGCGTTCTGGATACTGGAATTCGCTGCTGATATACATCTTCAACACTTTCTGGCAGCTTGGCAAAGTTCCCATCTGAATCGAGTGCGAGTTGCAGACTATATAACTGACTATAACGTTGCTGGGTCAGTTTACGCACTGCATTTTTATCCCCCACAATGGTTGGATGGATAAAGATCAATAAGTTACGTTTTTGATTGGACTTACCTTCTGAACGGAATAAACGTCCCAAGCCTGGAATCGCACCCAAACCTGGCACCGCTTGGCGTCCATAACTGGTGTTATCCGAAATCAGACCGCCAAGCACAATAGTTTGTCCATGTTCGGCCAGAATTGAGGTTTTGATCGCTCGCTTGCTGGTAACCAGATCCTGCGCCTGCCCTTTACTGGCTTTGACATCAGAAACTTCCTGTTCCACTTCCAGGCGTACCGTACCATCTTCGCCAATATGTGGAACCACCTTTAAAGTGACCCCGACATCCTTACGTTCAATGGTGGTATAGGGATTAGCAACTCCAGCAGCGCCTGTAGATACTGAGCCTGTCACAAAGGGTACGTTTTCACCCACTACAATATAGGCTTCTTCGTTATCCATGGTCACGATCGACGGCGTAGACAACAGGTTGGATTTAGTGGTTTCTTTAAGTGCCTGAATCATCGCGCCATACAGACGTCGGGAACCATCACTGCCTTCACGATAATCACCGAGTACCAGTGAACTGCCCGCGCCTACGGCACTTGCAGCACCTGCACCACCACCGGTGAGATAACCAGCCGCAATATTTTTCAGACTAGTCCCAAAATTATCGAAGTTCACCAGCCCAATCCCACTGCTGATATCACCCAAGGCCCATTGCACACCGAGTTGATCCGCATCGGTTCCTTCCACTTCAATAATCGCGGCTTCGATCAGCACCTGTTGACGGCGGATATCCAGCTGGTCAATCGCTGATTCAATTTCCCGCATCAGTTGCGGATCCGCTTTCACCACCAGAGAATTTTGTGTGGTATCGGCAATAATACTGACGCCATTGCCATTAAAGCTGGTAATTCCGCCCTGCTCATTATTCATGCCGGTATTCAGCTGAATGCCTGAAGAGGTGTTACTACTCGAACCGGTAGTCGTATTGTTGTTATTTAAATTACTGCCAGAACTGAGCGAAGACGAGTTTGAGGATGTGCTGCCTGAATTTGAATTACTGTTCACCGCCTGCCCGCTCACCAGCCCCTGCAAGATTTCCGCAAGATTTTTAGCGCTGGCATATTTCAGACGAAAAACTTTTAATCCACCCAGACGATCCGCAGCCGGTACATCCAAGGTTTCGATCACTTGACGCACCCGTTTGCGCGTCGTGGGATCCCCTTTGATGATAATCCGGTTGGTACGGGTATCAGCAATCACCCGCACCCGTGAACCGCGGACATCTTTGGCTCCACCTGTTGCAGTCATAGACTCGATCAGTCCAATCATTTCCTCTGCCTGACTGGATTGTAAGCTGACCGCTTCAATGTCATTCTGACCGGTGCCGTCCAAATTACGAATGATGGTTTCCAGCTGGTAAATATTGCTGGCACGATCCGACACAATTAAGGCATTCGTCCCCGGTACTGCCGCCAGATGTGCAAACTGCGGCATCAAGGGGCGCAATGCAGGAATCAGGTCATTGGGATTGGTATTTTCCAGCCATAACACCCGGGTCACAATCTGGTCACCACTGGCACGACTTCTGGCATCATAGGGAATGCCTGAGCTTTTGACATTGCTGTCTGGAACCAGCTTGATGGTATTACCTGATGGAATCGCCACCACGCCATTCACATTCAACACGCCTAAAAACAGGTCATAGACTTCATTTTTATTCAGGGCTTTATTGGAGATGACCGTCACGTTGCCACGTACCCGCGGATCGACTGCAAAGTTTTTGCCGGTAATATCGGCCACTTCATTAATAAATGCAGTTAAGTCAGCATCTCGAAGGTTGATTTTCCAGGTTTGTGCATAACTTGCCGTACTGACCATAGCCATTAACGGTGCGGCCACACAAAATGCCCATGCTGATCGATTATTATTAAATAAAGCCATAAACTTTCGTGTTTCCTAACCCTATGCGTGATGACACATCACTTCAAATCTTGTTGTATGGTCATCACCTGATCACCACGTTTTATTTCGAGTTTGACCTGACCTTCACGTCGGGCCTGTTCCAGTAATTGTGCTTCGGTCTGTCCCTGGCTCAGCGTCTGGCCATTTAAAGACAAAATCCGGTCGCCTGGTCTTAAACCTAGACGATTACGCAGTGCAGCCGGAGTCCGTGAAGTCACTTCATAACTTCCATCTGCTGCACTCACCCCCATATTCTGTAAATACTGGTCCTTGTTTTCCTGCATCTGCTGGATGGCCCGACCAATTTCATTCTGTGGCGAAGGCTGCTCAGGCATACCACTGTTAGAAGGCATAGCAGGCATTGAACTTGAAGATACGGATGTTTTCGGCACAATCGGCTGATTCAAGCCATTTTCCAGACCTTTGAATAAGACTTCCTGAGTAGCACCTGTGGATCGACGTAAAATAACCCGATCCCAATACACTTCAGCCAACTCAAAACCGCTATTGGCCAGCATTTCCCCGACACGGTAACGATCGACCTGATCATTAATTTTCAGTACCGCAGAAGAGTTATAACTTGGACTGGCAACCACCACCCCTTGTAAAATGATATTGGCCGTTTCAACCACACCCGCAGACTGCCCAACTTCCTGAAACAGTGAAAATGCACTGATATTCGGAATTTGTGCCTGTTGCGAGCCCAGTTCAACCCGATCCAGCTGCATGGCTTGTGGTGGAGCTATCAGCAACCAGAACAAAGCCGCCAGCTTCCAGCATAGATACAGGATGAGCAGTAACAAAACCACAGGTGCAGCACGATTGATCTGTTTCAGTTCAATATTTTTTAAATCATTCAGAGAAACTGCCATCAGTTCAAGCCTCCCATTAAGGGTTGGCGGGTACTGATCACATAGGTATCTAATCCGGCTTTACCTTCATAAGAAGGTGCATTCATTAAAAAGCGCTGGGTGAGCTGGATATCCAGCATCAGACTCGGATCAAGCTTGATATTCAGCATGCGTTGATCGCGACTATCCCGAACATCAACTAACAGCTGTCCGCTTTCATCTGCGAGTTTTCCAGTCATGGCAGGTACATTCATGCGTTCCTGACGCTGAGCAAAGGTATAAATCAGCTCACCACCCGCCCATTGCATTTGCCCAGCCACCTGACTGAAACCCTGATCTTTTTTATATTTAAAATCCAGATCTTTAAACTGAATCGCAGTACTCGGCCATTGCCAGTCTGCAACTTTTTTTAAGGTTTCAGGCGCGACCTGCCCTTCAAGATTTTTGACCATCAAAGATTTATTCAAACCATAAGCCATGATCCCGGAAAGCTGGGTATTGCCGCTATGCAAATCAACATTTGCCCCAACCCGCAGCAACAGCAAATCCAGCGGCCGTACTTTCCAATTCAGACTGCCCCGAAGATTGCCTTTTTTCCAGTCCGCACTTCCCTGCCAGATATTTCCGTTTACATTATGCAAAGTCTGGTTATTTTTATAAAATTTTGAAATTAACCAGGCCGCTGGCACTTGTAATACGACAAAAATAAAAAATGCAACAAGAGCAAGGATCAACCATCTTAAAGTTTTCGGTTTACTGCTCATCCCCACCACGACCAATCGCTCAAGTCCAAATCCCCATTTATAATTTTCCCTTATACCCACACATTATGCACACTTTTCTGCCAACGCCAATTCATAGATATAAAAAAACCAAGCAGGTATGCTTGGTTTAATCATCTTAGACTGCCTGTATGACAGCCTAATGACCAGATCAAATTGAGGCTTAGATCAGGAAATCGTCCAGCTTTGCGCCTTTTTCCAATTCTGCCACTAACCAGCGCGGTTGTTTACCACGGCCAGTCCAGGTATCTTCCGGATTGCTTTTGCTACGGTAACGCGGCTCAACCGACTTACGTGATGATTTCTTACGTTTAGACGCACCAAATTCAAGTAACTGTTCAACCGTCATACCCACTTTTTCGGCAATTGCCAGAATTTGCTGATAAGCGTCTTCAATCTCTTGATCTTTTTTTGAAGCAATCAGTGATTCTGCTTCTGCTTGTAAACGTTTTAACTCTTCTACTGATAAATGCGTAATATCTGGCATAATGCTCTCCGAAAAATAATATTATTCGTTTTGTTAAATAATAGCCCCATCATATTTATATTAAATAAAACATTCAATATAAAACCTTAAAGCAATAACAATAAATTTTAAAAAAAATTACAAAATAAAATGCTTCATTCATTTTTAAATTTCATGTTGAACACTTAATTCAAGCGCTTTAATCTTTTCACGAATATGCTCCGGAATTTCTGTTTTCTGCATGGTCTTTTTATCGACACAGACAATCACTGCTTCTGAAGTAGCCACAATACTTTGTTGTTTTTCACTCCATAATACATATTGCATTCTGACTGCACTATTACGGATTTCTTCAATACGTGCTGCCACTTTTAAATGATCAGGAAAAACCACAGGTTTTAAATAACGGCACTGATTTGAAGACACTACCGTAAATACCGGTTCATTATGTATATCTAATATCCCTAGATAAGCCAGACGCGCACTTTCGATATAACGGTAATACATGGCATTATTGACATGTCCAAAGGCATCCATATCACCCCATGCGACTGTTTGTTCATAAATAACTGGATATTGTTTTAATTCTGACATTATTATTCTCAAGTCTTAATTTCTATAAAGTTTACATTCGATTCAAATACTGCATTTAACTGCTGTAGCAAGTCCTCCCGATCTTGTAAGGCAGCTTTAATTCTTAAATAACTCATACGAATATCATCCGGATACAAGTCAAGTAGTTGCTGGGCTTGATCTGTATAGCCTGTGGCTTGCAACACATGCCATTTTGCAAAGCTTAAAATCGGCAATGCTGGATATTTGGCTTCCCAGTGCGAAATCTGTTGTGCAATCGCCTCATAATCTGGATTTTGCCGCAATAACTGTTGCTGGAACCACAAATAAAAGACATCCTGATTAAATTGCTGTTCCATTAAATGAATCGCGAGCACTTCATGCTCGGCACTCATTTCTGGCATTCTAAATAACAATTTCAACCATAATAACTTGACTGAATAGTCACGATCAAATATCTGAGGTTTTAAATCTAAATAACGTTGCTGTAAATAAAATAAATCGTCCTGTGTGGCTTGATCATAGGCCAATAATAATTGTTCCAGCCATGTTTTTTTTACTTCTTGGTCCAAATGCCCATATTGGGTCGAACGTAAATATAACCAGGGAAACTGCATGGCAAATACTCCCCATAATGCAACAAGGCGCTGCTCATAGGCTGTTTTAACCTGCATTAACCAAGGTGATAATTCATGCTGATTTAAAAACTCCAAATGGGTAAGTGCTTGTTCACCTTGCTGTTGTGATAAATAAATTTCAATCCGTTGCAATTCTGCCAATTCAAATGCCATCGGACTAGACTGATTTAAAGCAGTTAATGCATGGGTATATTGCTGTTGTCCCCAAGATAAACGTGCATCAATAATATGCTTGAGTAAACCCGACTTGGTGAAAGACTGCTGAATAAAATCCCGCTGATCCTGAGCAGCGTTTAATAACCAGATGACTGCCAATTGTTCATAAGGGTGCAAGCGGGAAAAACTAAAGACTGTTTCAGTTTTACGCTGTTCACGGCTGCGATACTGCTTGATCGCATACCAGATGCAATGCATCAAAAAACTTACACTGACCAAGGATGCGGCCAAAAACCAGAGGGTGGTTTGTAACTGCCACTCGCGCCAATACAGATAGACATAGCCAGCCCCATGTCCATAACTCAGGATACTCAGCACCGCAATGCCAAGTAAGCAGACAAATAAATAGGCCAGCAGAATCTGTTTCATAAGCAATTAGCCCACTAGGGTGCGTGTGTTTAATAATGGAATCGGAGTAATCGGGGTGGCCTTGATTTGATTCAATTGCTGAATCCATTTTTGGCTCTGTGCATCCGGCAATTGCTCCAAGACTTCAATCACGGCATTCAGTGCTTGCTGAAAAGCGACGGATTGGTCTTTTTGCAAGGTATTTTGTGCGATGAGCAAGCGCAACTGGGCCTCTTTCAGTACCAGATGCCGTTGCATCAAGACTGTGCTTGGCTGATCTGCGGATTCAATCTGAACCCAGCGCTGCCAGAAAGAGCGTTGAGTTTCTGGACGCTGACGATGTGGTGTCTGAATTTCTTTTTCAATTTCAGCATCCATCTGCACCAAGAGTTCTTTTACTTTATTTTGCTGCACTAATCGACTATTCACGAATTTTTTCAGCATGTCCTGATCTTTCGCAATCACTTGCTGCAAACTGCTGACCAAGGCAGGCGCTAAAATATAATCATCCAGCTCATTAGATAACTGAGTTAATTTCTCAATCGCAGTGGCGTATTGTTGCTGTTGCAGTGCAAATTCGATCAGATCCAGATGTTGCTGCACCAAGACAATATCATTTTGCGTTGCATCAGTTGTCGCTTCATTTACTGACGCTTTCGCTGAAGTAGCTCCAGCACTTTCCTGCTGAGCAGAAATCTGGCGTTTTAAAGCCACAAACTGATCATTGAGATTGGCATTTTGCTGCTGTAACTGATTAATGCTTTGATTAAATTCAGTCTGTGCTGTATTCAGAACATGAAGGTCGTAGCTGAGCTTGACCAGCCATGACAAACTTAAGATGAACAATACAATGAATAGTTTCTTCATGCGTTCCCTAATATCAGCCCCATTTTCTGCAAGATCGTATTTGCGTCTAAATCATCGATTTTTACGAATTGAAAACTTGCCTGATGCTGCTGTTGATATTCCCCAAGAATATTGGCCAAACGTGGCCCCAAAACCAAATAACAGGCTTGCTGTATAAACTCCGCATTCCTCTGCAAGAGTATCAGCCAGTTTAACCAACTTGCCTCACTGGTGATTAGTACTGCAAAACGCTGCTGTGTCTTAAGCAGCGCCAAATTCTCTGCCAAAATCGTTGCCGTCGTTTTAGGACATTGCCGCCGGTACAAAATAAAGTTTAAAACTTTAATATTGCTGGCACGTAAATGATCCATCATAAATTGACGACCACCTTCTCCGCGCCAGAAAGCCACACCTGAACCAGAAGCCAGTTGCTTCAACACAGGCAATTGCAGCATGCCTTCCGAAGTTTCGACCTCAGGCACATGACTATGAATGCCATAGCTCGCCAGTGCCTGTTCAGTGGCTTTTCCCACTGACACCCAATGCACCTGCGCCAAGGCCGAGAGCGCGACTCCAGCCTGTTGCAAATATTGCATACCAATCTGGGCAGCCGTCGGGCTAACCACCACAATAATCTGTGCCTGCTCCAGCTGCTGATACAAAATCGACAGCTCATCGGAATAAGGCATGGCATGCAGTTCGAGCAAGGGCAATTCCAGAACAGACACCTGTGCTGCCTGTAACTGTTGAGTCAAGCCTGCAGCACGATCACTGGGGCGAGTATTAATCAATAACATCAGTGTGAATAGAGTGCTTTCAGCAACTCGCCAGCACCTTGATCAAACAGGTCTTTTGCCAGCTCTACACCCAATTGCTCCGCAGCTGCCATTTTGCCAGTATGCTGTGCCCGGAGCAAAACTGTTCCATCGACACTGCCCACACGACCTTCGATTGAAATCACACCCTCTTTGAGCGTGGCATAACCAGCAATCGGCACCTGACATCCGCCTTCTAGATAGGCATTAAAGGCACGTTCGGCACGTACACACGCATCTGTATCCGCATGCAGGAGTGGCTGAATCAAGTCCAGCACCGTCTGATCATGAGTACGGCATTCCAGTCCCAATGCCCCTTGACCCACGGCCGGCAGACTGACTTCAGGCGTCAGAGTATGACGAATACGTTCTGCCAGACCCAAGCGTTTTAAACCGGCACTGGCCAGAATAATCGCATCATACTGGCCTGCATCCAGTTTAGATAAACGTGTGCCGACATTACCGCGTAAATCGATAATGTCCAGATCTGGACGCTGTTTTAAAATCTGGGTTTTACGGCGCAAGCTTGAGGTTCCGACTTTGGCGCCTTGTGGCAATTCTTCAAAACTAGTGTAGGTATTCGACACAAAGGCATCTAAGGGATCTTCACGTTCACAGATCACTGCCAGACTCAGACCTTCGGGCAAGGCCATCGGGACATCTTTCATGGAATGCACAGCCAGATCTGCACGACCATCCAGTAAAGCGGCTTCTAATTCTTTTACAAACAGTCCTTTTCCACCAATTTTAGCCAGTGGTGTATCTAGAATTTTATCGCCCTGTGTAACAAAAGTGACTAACTCGACCTGCAAACCAGCGTGCAAATCTTGTAGGCGCGCACGGATGTGTTCCGCTTGCCAAAGCGCAAGTGGACTTTGTCGAGTTGCAATTTTTAGGGTCTTCATAAATTTCAATAACAGTAAATGAGAACAATAGTCTAAACTTAACCTGCTCACTTGAAAATGCAAGTGAATTTATATAAGTTTCAACTCAATGCTCTCATTCATCCCCTGCTAAAGCTTTTGAATCCGATCTCGTAAAAACGGTAAATGTCGCCGACTAACCGCCAAACGATCGTCCAGCTCACGACAACGTACCTGATACTGACCAGAACTCACCACTTCCAGACTATCCAGATAATGCACCGAGATCAAGGCATTACGATGAATCCGGATAAACTGGTTCCCAAACTCCTGCTCTAACTCCTTTAAGGTTTCATCAATCAATACACTGCCGTTTTTATGACGCACAGTGACATATTTCTGATCCGCCAGAAAATAATAGATATTTTCAACTGGCACCAATTCGACACCACGATAGGTCTTTGCCGCAATCTGCTGGCGGCTGATATTGATTTCGTCCATATTTTCTTTTTGTTTTAGTTGGCTCATTTGAGCTTGGGTAAGTTTAGTTAAGTGCTCTAAAACCTGTGCCAATTCCTGTTGCATCACCGGTTTAAGTAAGTAGCCTTCGGCATTTGATTTAAATGCATCCAGCGCATGTTGGTCATAGGCCGTACAAAAGACAATGGCCGGCATTGGATCCAGTTGACGCAAATGTTGCGCACAAGCCAGTCCGTTCATTTCAGGCATTTGAATATCTAATAGGATGACATCGGGTTCGTATTGGTGAGCCAGATCAATCGCTTGACGGCCATGGCTTGCTGTCGCCACCACATCATGCCCCAGTTGAGAGACCAAACGTGATAAACGCTCGACGGCCAAAGGCTCATCATCACAAATCAGGATGTCCATTTCTCCTCCTTACCCAGTTAACATCATCAGATGAATGATAAAGCTAACTGCGATTTCTTTGATTTATTTTTATTTATATTGATATCGCACTACCGTCGTAAACATCCCTTCGCCGGCAAAGGTTTGAAAAGTCACACTGGGTCCATAATAAGCTTGCAGACGCTGTCTGACATTTTCTATTGCAATACCATGTCCCTTTTTTAAAGTTTTATTATCCTGTGCATAAGGGTTCGTTATGATGATATTAATTTGATTTTGCAATATTTCAACCAATATGCTTATGGTACTCTTTGTAAGAATTTTTTCAACTCCATGGAAAATACTATTTTCTAGCAAGGGTTGTAAAGTTAATAATGGAATTTGAACTTGTGAGTATAAGTCTTTGTTTTCTAACTTCCATTCGACCTGCAAACGCTCACCTAGACGGATCTGCTCAATCTCCAGATAGCGCTGGCACAGATCAATTTCCTCCTGCAGGCTGACCAGTTTTAATTCCTGAAAACTGGCACGAAATAACCGTGACAAATTCAGCAGCATGTGCTCGGCTTTATCCGGATTGATACTGATCAGGCTGATCACACTGTTCATGCTGTTAAACAAAAAATGCGGCTGAATCCGTGCCTGCATGGCCTGAATCCTAGCATTCAACTCACTATGCTGCTGCTGCTCCCATTGCTCACGCAAATAAAGATAGCGAAAACAGAAAGTTCCCAGCAAAATTCCCAGACTTAAATGGAGTCCGACCCGATCCAGCGCAATCGCCAGGTTTAAATCCTGAAAATTAAAATTCTGTCCAAAATATATCAAGATATTCAGGTTCACCGTAGTGAGCAGTACAATTGCCTGTAACAGCAGAAATCCAGAAATCAAAGCCAGTTTGATTCCCATACGTTGAAAGGCTTGATGGAACAGCTCGACCAGTGCTGCAAAACATAACAGTACCCAGTTGATATACAGGATATATTGCAGCAGGTGCATTCCATTCAAAGCCTGCCAGGATTGCGCTTCTGCAAGCGCCAGAATCATGGCCAGAATATTGCCGCCAGCAAACAGTTCCAGCAAATAGCGTAGATTGCCGATCTGGCTAAAAAAATAGGAATTTTGCGTCTGTTCGTTTATCGATGTAAAAGATTGAGCAGATGTGACTTCGGCAATGGGCTTTGAATTTGTTATACTCTTTTTCGTTCTACTGCTTTTAATCTGATTGAGCCGACATGACCACATCTTCTAATTCCTCTAATCCATCACACGCCCAGACTTCGGGTATGTGGGGCGGTCGTTTCTCTGAAGCGACTGATGCTTTTGTTGCTGAATTTACAGCATCTGTTCAATTTGACCAACGTTTTTATAAACAAGATATTGCAGGCTCGATTGCCCATGCAACCATGCTGGCAAAAGTGGGCGTACTGACCACGCAAGAACGCGATGACATTATTGAAGGTCTGACAGCGATTCAAGCCGATATTGAAGCAGGCAACTTTGAATGGCGCATTGATTTAGAAGATGTCCACATGAACATTGAGTCACGCCTGACTCAACGTATCGGCATTACTGGCAAGAAACTGCATACCGGTCGTAGCCGTAATGACCAGGTGGCGACAGATATCCGTCTTTATGTACGCGATGAAATCGATAGCATCCTGGAATTACTGAAAAAATTACAAAAAGGTATTTTAAGCTTAGCGGCTAAAAACACCGACACCATCATGCCAGGCTTCACCCACTTGCAAACCGCTCAGCCAGTGACTTTTGGTCATCATCTAATGGCTTGGTTTGAAATGCTGGTACGCGATTCAGAACGTCTGATTGATTGCCGTAAGCGTGTCAACCGTATGCCGCTTGGTTCTGCTGCACTTGCAGGTACTACTTATCCAATCGACCGTGCTTATACTGCTGAACTGCTAGGTTTTGAAGCTGTTGCTGAAAACTCGCTGGATGCAGTATCGGATCGTGACTTTGCGATTGAATTTAATGCCGCTGCATCTTTAATTATGATGCATTTATCACGTATGTCTGAAGAACTGATTCTATGGACATCTGCACAGTTCAAATTCGTGAATATTCCAGATCGCTTCTGTACTGGCTCTTCAATCATGCCGCAGAAGAAAAATCCGGATGTGCCTGAACTGGTACGTGGTAAAACCGGCCGTGTCTATGGCGATTTGATGAGCCTGCTGACTTTAATGAAAGGCCAGCCTCTAGCCTATAACAAAGACAATCAGGAAGATAAAGAGCCATTGTTCGATGCGATCGATACAGTTCGTGGTTCACTCATGGCATTTGCTGACATGATTCCTGCACTGGTTCCAAACATTGCTGAAATGCGCGAAGCAGCGCTGCGTGGTTTCTCAACTGCGACTGACCTAGCTGATTACCTGGTGAAAAACGGCGTTGCATTCCGTGATGCGCACGAGATTGTAGGTAAAGCGGTTGCACTCGGTGTACAAGAATCTAAAGACCTGTCTGAATTGACACTCGAAAAACTGCAACAGTTCTCTGACCTGATTCAAGCAGACGTATTTGAAAAAGCCCTAACTCTTGAAGCTTCGGTGAATGCCCGTAATCACATTGGTGGCACCGCGCCTGCTCAAGTGAAAGCAGCCATTGAGCGTGCACATGCGCGTTTGGAACAACTTTACGCATAATTTTGGAGTATGGATATGTCTCGACAAGTTTTTTGCCGTAAGTATCAGGCGGACATGGAAGGTTTAGACTTTGCTCCATTCCCGGGGCCGAAGGGTCAGGAATTGTTTGACACCGTGTCTAAACAGGCTTGGCAAGAATGGCTAAAACACCAGACTACGCTAATTAATGAAAAGCGTTTGAACGTGTTTGAAGCAGATGCGAAAAAGTTTCTTGAAGAACAGCGTGAAAAGTTCTTTAACAATGATGCATCCCTAGAAAAAGCCGAAGGGCTGAAGCCTGAGTAAAAAAGAAAGCACTGCTTTTCTTTTTTACGTAAGACAAGGACGAAGTCCGCGTAGACTTTAATCTAAAAGAATCTCCAACTTTGGAGATTCTTTTTTATGTGTTGTTCTAAACATTACTCAAGACCAGCTAAGCACGTAGTTTTGAATGTAAAGAGCTCCCCATACAGAAGCTTTTCACATTAAAGCCCTGCTTTTCTTTTGTTACACGAGACAAAGATGAAGTCCGCGTAGGCATAAATCTATCCCCTATCTCAGGGGATTTTTTGACTAAATCTAGCAAATCTTACTAACCAATATTTAGGGCACAAAAAACAGATTTTCACTTATCCTATTTCGTCTATCGAGTCAGTCACTATCCTGCTGAAAAACATTTAGATTTGTATCAAAATAATGGATTGTAAAAGCAATATACAGAGTATTCACAAAACACAACATTCTGCTACAAGAAGCCACATGATTAAAAAAAACTGTCTCTCTATAATGAGCCCTAAGAAGATGAGATATCTTTGAATAACTATAATAATAAGCAACAAATACCCCGATTTCATCCCAGTTCTTCCCCCAAAGACTGGGTATTTTTTTGCCTGCAATTTGCCGATTGGCTTGATAATTTAAGCGCATAAAAAAAGCCCCCTTTCAAGGAGCTTCTCTTTTCATTTCGATTAAGGCTGTTTCAGATATGGCCAAGCCGCTTTCAGATAAATGAACATCGACCATAAAGTGAGTACCACTGCGGTGTATAGCAAGGCATACGCCAGCATTTCTAGCGGTGGCCAGTTCAGCAGGAATACGGTGATAGCGATCATCTGAAAAGCGGTTTTGTATTTACCCACTGTTGAAACCGCAACATTGGTCCGCGCACCGAGTTCTGCCATCCATTCACGCAGGGCTGAAACGGTAATTTCACGCGAAATAATTACAATCGCAGCAAAAGCCATCGACATGGAAGGCTGCCATTGCACCAATACAATCAGTGCAGCTGCGACCATCAATTTATCTGCAACCGGATCGAGAAACCGCCCAAAAGCGGAAGTCTGGTTTAATGTACGTGCCAGATAGCCATCAAACCAGTCCGTTACCGCAGCCACCACAAAGATCGTGGTTAAAATGATATGCCGCGTCATATCGGGGTTATGAGCATCAAAGCCCATTGCAGGCGGCCAGTAAGCCACCAATAAAAATACCGGAATAAGAGCGATACGCGCCAAGGTCAAGATATTTGGAATATTCAGGATACGACCTGTAGTCATAGACACCGCCAATTGTTCCCCTCATGTACGATGAAAATGCACACTTTTTTAGAGGTTTGATCCATCATTAATAGGCTTCACTTTATACGAATTGACTTGCAGTGTCACTAGGCAAACACCGTCACTGTTTGTCTTGCCATCGCAATCAGGCGATTTTCGGCATCCCAGAGATAGGCATGCTCCGTCGCATAACCATCCGCAGCATAGTCGGTAAATACTTTATATTTAAACCAATCATGCAATTGATGTTGAACCGGATGCACATAGGTCACTGTCCAGGTCAGACTACTCGCAGGTGCCATGTTTTTAAACATCGGTAACACCCCGGGTGGCCAGATATCAAAGATGGCCATCAGGTCGGCGACCAAAAATTCACGGTTGTGATGCTTTTCAGGATGAAATCGGCACCAGCCACCAAAGTCCGGACGAGGACTGGCACTACAAGGCAGATTGATATCCGCCCAAGCCACTTCGAAATGGTCATAACAGTCTGGCATGCCATAGCCAGCAGGAATCTGAAACAGCTGCTCTGGCGCAGCATAGTCGGGTGCCTGAGCTTGTTGCTGAACCTGAATCTCTGAATCACGGGAAATACCAAAACTGGCAATCAGAATACTTTGCACCGCGTCGTCCTGCCATAAGCGCACTTCAATCGTGGTCACCGACTTGCCCTGCCGCAGGGTTTCGGCACTCAGTCGTACTTTGGCTTGCTGAATCGGGCCAACAAAGGTCACACTGCAACTGAGTAAATGCTTGGCCGGATCATTGATGTGAGTGACGGCTTTCTGCATCATCATCGCGGCAGCCAGACCGCCATACAGGGTACGGCCCTGTAACCATCCCTGTGGGAACTCTACCCATTCCTGTTCGGTAATTTGTGCATAAAGTGCATGCAAAGACATGTTGATCCCTCAGTAAGTCTTGATGCTCAGTATATTCGGCAAAATTCATCAGGTTGTGAATGTCCTGTGACCCATGCGTCAATACGCATTTTTGCCCTTGCATTCGAGCCCCAAGTTATTCATGCAACACTTTATAAATCATCCGTGCCATGACTGAACCCAGTCCCGGCACCAGTTGCAGATCTCTTTCTGAGGCTTTCAGTACGCCCTGAATCCCGCCAAAATGGGTCAGCAAATCCCGACGGCGTTTGGGTCCCAACCCCGGAATCACTTCCAGTACCGACGAACCCCGTTTCTTGTCGCGTTTGGCACGATGCTTGGTAATCGCAAAGCGGTGTGCTTCATCACGTACCTGCTGAATCAGGTGTAGCGCCTTATGATCTTCCGGTAATTGAATTTTACTGCCATCGGTAAAGTGCAGGGTTTCCAGACCGGGCTTACGTCCCTCACCTTTAGACACACCAACCATAAAGGCATCCAGACCCAGTTCCTGCATAACCTCCATCGCCATGTGCAATTGCCCCTTGCCACCATCAATCAGCAGCAAGTCCGGCAACAGGGCTTTCTTATAACGACGGGTCAGCGCCTGACGCATGGCGGCATAGTCATCGCCCGCCTGAATATCGTGAATGGAAAACTGGCGATAATCGCGCTTGCGCGCACCACCACTATCAAAGACTACACAGGATGCCACGGTATCTTCGCCCATGGTATGTGAAATATCGAAGCACTCGATCCGGTCTACAGGATGGCCGACCACCTGCTCCAGCTGATGAAAACGCTCATTTAATTCTATATGATTGGCCAGCTTGCCCTGAATCGCGTGCTGTACATTCATCTGCGCCAGTTCCAGCCATTCGGCCCGGGTTTCGCGGACTTTGGACTTGATCTGGATTTTCTTGCCAAAATGCTGCGACAGTGCTGCTTCCAGTTCCTTACGATCAGCCACTTCCAGATTGACAATCAGTTCAGCCGGGATTTCATCTGCTACCTGAAAATAAAAATTGGCAATAAAATCGGCCAGCATTTGCCCCAGGTCATCACTAAGCATATCCGGGAAATAACTTTTTCCACCCAGCATTTTACCGTTGCGCACATGCATGATCTGCACACAGGTCACACCGGCCTGATAGGCAATCGACAGGATATCCGCTTCGCCTTTGAGCTTATAGATCGCCTGCTGCGACTGCACATCCCTTAACAGCGCCATCCGGTCCCGATAGAACACCGCTTTTTCAAATTCCAGCGCTTCAGCGGCCGCTTCCATTTTTGCGATCAGTTCCTGATTCAGCTCCTTGGTATCGCCCTGCAAAAATCGGATCGAGTTATCGACATCTGCCTTATAGTCTTCCGGAGAAATAAATCCGACACAGGGCGCAGAGCAGCGTTTGATCTGGTATTGCAGACATGGCCGGGTCCGGTTGGCAAAAAAACTGTTTTCACAGGAACGCACATTGAACAGTTTTTGTAGCACCACCAGAGTATCCCGGGCGGTATACGCACTCGGATAAGGTCCAAAAAACTTGCCCACCTGGTGCTTGCCCTTGCCGCGCCCACTGGCTAAACGCGGATAGGGTTTATCTGCCGAAACAAAAATATAGACATAAGATTTGTCATCACGCAGCATGATGTTATAGGGCGGATGATGCAGCTTGATCAGGTTCTGTTCCAGCAACAAGGCTTCAGTTTCAGAACGTACCACCAGGGTCTGGATATCATAAATCCGTGCCACCAAGGCCTGGGTTTTGGGATGATCCAGCGTTTTGACAAAATAGCTGGAGACCCGGTTTTTCAGGTTTTTGGCTTTACCCACATACAATAATTCACCGTCTTTGCCATACATCCGGTAGACCCCGGGCAGGCTGGTCATATTCGCCAGGATTTTTTCAATATGGGGGCGTGCGTTTTCGTTCACCTAAAGCCTATTTTTCACCTACAATCTGCAGATATATGTGATGATTGTTGCGTCATTTTCAAGCAAAAACACAAAATTCCCCTGAAGCTGCCACTTAATCTTAAAGTTCCTGTCGGGTTATCCCCCCAATCTATAATCCTCACGACATAAACTGATTGTTAAAAGCTATAAGTTTCAACCTTTAACTTTGTTATGCTCAAAAAGTCTAGTTTTGAGATGATTCGCATGACCCTGCAGCAATCGGGCATTCATATTGTTCAACCCTCCACCTCCACCCATCACCCGTCTGAACGTGCTCGCCTGATTGGTAAACCGCGTTTTCATTTCGAGCCGAGTAAGGTAATGCAACTGCTACGTGAACGGATTATTGGGCAGGATGCAGCCCTGAATGAAATTGAAAAAATGTTGCATGTGGTCAAGGCAGATTTTTCCAGTCCGGATCGCCCTTTGTCGGTTACCTTGATGCTGGGCCCTACTGGCGTCGGTAAAACAGAAACCGTGCGTCTGATTGCCGATGCGATCTATGGCCGCCCGGATGCCTTTTGCCGGATTGATATGAATACTCTGGCACAGGAACATTATGCGGCGGCTTTGACCGGCGCACCGCCCGGTTATGTGGGATCAAAGGAAGGTCACAGCCTGTTTGATGAAACTGCGATTGCCGGCAGTCATACCCGGCCCGGCATCATGCTGTTTGATGAACTGGAAAAAGCCAGTAACGAGGTGATTCGCGGCTTTATGAACGTGCTGGATACTGGCCGGCTGACATTGACAGCGGGCACCAAAACTATCGATTTTCGCAACTGCATGATCTTTATGACCAGCAATGTCGGGGCACAGGCGGCGCAGCAATATCTGAATAAACTCAGCTATCTGCCGGAAAAAATGCAGGCCCTTTGTCTGAAGCGCGTTCCCGTCCAGCACATCATTGAAAAAGTCATGCAGCGTAAATTCGACCCCGAGTTTCTCAACCGGATTGACCGCAGCCTGCATTATCAGGCGGTACAGCATGATGTCCTGCCACGTCTGGTCGAAACTGAACAAGCGCTTGCAATATCAGCAACGCAGCGTGCATTTAAGCGCTTCAGCCAAAGCCTATTTCTATCAGGGTCATGATATCCGTTACGGTGCCCGGCATTTGGGCCGCAAGATGCGTACCGAACTGGAGCCAATTCTGGCGCTGTATTTTTTAAACCAGCCCGAGCAATTGAGCCTGCATCTGGACTGTGTCGATGGACAACTGGTGGTTCTGCCTGAGCAGGCAAAAGCTTAACTAAGTCAGACTCGATATCAGTTTTTATTCGGCTGAAGCGCCTGTATAAAAGCAGTCTGATCTTTGGGTGAAACCAATATAAATTTCTGCATGCCCGCATCTGTATAGTCAATTCGCAGACGCTTTAAGGATAAGGCTGGCGCAATGATAGAGTGGTCTGTGGGCTGAATGGATTGGATTTCACTTAACGGAATCTTCCAGCTTAACCACAGGCTTTTTATGGTCAACACCCCATTGTCTACCACATAGCGCGTACTCCACAGCGGCCACCATAAAATGATAATAGTCAGGACATAAACCGCAGTGTGCAGCGGATATTGCTGCATAGTGCCTTTGGCCTGCATGGTCAGCAGTAGTTGCAGCAACAGGCCACTCATACAAATCACAAAAGCCAGCAGCCACCAGTCTTTTTTAGAACGAAATACGTGCATCGATATCCCCCATATCTTGGTGCATGATCATCATAAACAATTCCATAGCAGATGACAGGGATTCAACCCGGCAGGATAGAAATTATTTCAAATCACACATCGACAGGATCGTTCTCATTTTCGATCTCATCAGAAAAGTTCAGCAACCGAAATGAGCTACTGCGCTTTTATTTGTACTGCTTGAACACTATCAGCAAAGACCTGAAAGCCCTGCACTCAGTATGCTTCAAGGCTAAAAATGGCACATTCAAGGACAGAAATTGACTGAATTGACAAAACTCCGCTAGAAATGAACCTTGAAAATCAGTCACCCTGCTCCATATCTATCAGGCTGATTGATAAAAAATAATGAATTGAAACAAAATCTTTGGTTCATCTGCTTTTAGAAAACTGAAAGGAAAAGTCATAGCGGTTCGAACCAATCCGGCAGAAATTGATGACCATTGCGTCACGGCTTGATACAACTTGTTATGTTCTTTTTGGATATAGTTATCGTAAGATTAGCGAAGTCAAAAAGTGCGCGGGACATGCGCACTTGCTTCACAACATCAACTTAGAAGTCCTCCAAAATAAAGGAGATCAGGGCATGATCCACGCTGGCAATGCCATTACCGTCCAAATGCTTGAGGACGGGATTGCAGAATTCCGCTTTGACTTACAAGGTGAGTCCGTTAACAAATTCAACCGTGCAACGATTGAAGATTTCAAGGCTGCTATCGAAGCCGTCTCCCATGCCGATATTCAAGGTCTGATTGTGACTTCAGGCAAATCTACATTTATTGTAGGTGCTGATATCACTGAATTCGGCGACAACTTTGCTCAGGGTGAACAAGCGATTGTTGACTGGGCAATGCCAGTACATGAAATTTTTAACAGCTTCGAAGACCTCGACATTCCTAAAGTGGCTGCCATTAATGGCATGGCACTGGGTGGCGGTTTCGAAATGTGCCTGGTGTGTGACTACCGTGTCATGTCAGAACAGGCACAAGTGGGCCTGCCTGAAATCAAGCTGGGGATCTTCCCGGGCTTCGGTGGTACAGTTCGTTTAAGCCGTCTAATCGGTATCGACAACGCGGTAGAATGGATGGCAATGGCCAATCCTAAGAAGCCAGCTGCTGCACTGAAAGACGGCGCAGTCGATGCTGTCGTTCCTGCTGACAAGCTACAAGATGCTGCACTTGATCTGGTAAAACAGGCGATTCATGGCCGTTTAGACTGGAAAACCAAGCGTCAGGAAAAACTCGATCCAGTTAAACTCAGCCCGATCGAACAGATGATGGCGTTTAACTCATCGAAAGGCATGGTTCTGGCAAAAGCTAATCCAGCTCAATACCCTGCACCAAAATTACTGCTTGATTCTCTTCAAGCGGGTGCGAGCCTGCATCGTGATGACGCGCTGAAAGCTGAAGCTGAAGGCTTTGCC
This sequence comes from Acinetobacter sp. CIP 51.11, assembly GCF_000369665.1. Lineage (GTDB taxonomy): Bacteria > Pseudomonadota > Gammaproteobacteria > Pseudomonadales > Moraxellaceae > Acinetobacter > Acinetobacter lwoffii_S. The sequence goes on along the minus strand of NZ_KB850128.1, from coordinate 404,536 downwards.
AAAGCTGCGGTAACACCTCAGGCAGGTGCCTTGATCGGTTTGTTCCTGAACGACCAGATCGTGAAAAAAACCTCGAAGCGCTATGAAAAAGGTGCGCATCCAGTGAACCAGGCGGCTGTTTTAGGCGCGGGTATCATGGGTGGTGGTATTGCTTACCAGGCGGCAAGCAAAGGCACACCGATCATCATGAAAGACATCGGTAACCAGCAACTTGCTTTGGGTATGAAAGAAGCCAATGGTTTACTGACCAAACAAGTTGAACGTAAGAAGATGAAGCCTGCTCAAATGGGTGAAACTCTTGCGCGCATCCGTCCAACTTTAAGCTATGACGAGTTTAAAGAAGTGGACATCGTGATCGAAGCCGTGACTGAAAATCCAAAAGTTAAAGGCATCGTACTGAAAGAAACTGAAGCGAAAGTTCGTGAAAACACGATCATTGCATCTAACACTTCTACGATTTCAATCACGCGTCTGGCTGAAAATCTGGAACGTCCTGAAAACTTCGTGGGCATGCACTTCTTTAACCCGGTACACATGATGCCACTGGTTGAAGTGATTCGTGGTGCGAAGACTTCTGACGAAGCGATTGCAACCACAGTCGTTCTGGCTCAGAAGATGGGTAAAACACCAATCGTGGTCAATGACTGCCCGGGCTTCCTGGTGAACCGCGTATTGTTCCCTTACTTCGGCGCATTTGACCTGTTGCTTAAAGATGGCGCTGACTTCCAGCAAATCGATAAAGTGATGGAAAAATTCGGCTGGCCTATGGGCCCTGCTTACCTGATGGACGTGGTCGGTATCGACACTGGCGTTCACGGTGCAGAAGTGATGGCTGAAGGCTTCCCGGATCGCATGAAGCCTGACTACAAAGGCTCGATCCAAGTCATGTACGAAAACAAACGTCTGGGGCAAAAGAATGACGTTGGTTTCTACAAGTATGAACTTGACCGTAAAGGCAAAAAAGCCAAAGTGGTTGATCCGACTGCGTATGAGCTTGTAGCCTCTGTTGCAACTTCGGAAAAACGTGAATTTGACGCTCAGGAAATCATTGACCGTATGATGCTGGCTTTCTGTAACGAAACTGTTCGTTGCTTGGAAGACAACATTGTAGCCACTGCTGCTGAAGCAGATATGGCCATGATCATGGGTGTTGGTTTCCCTCCATTCCGTGGTGGTCCATGCCGTTACATCGATCAAACCGGTGTAGCTGAGTATGTTGCGCTTTGCAATAAGTATGCGCACCTTGGTAAAGCTTATGAAGCGCCAGAAATGTTGCGTGAAATGGCTGCTAACAACAAAAAATTCTACGGTTAAGGAGCAACGTGAATGGCTACTTTAAATCCACGTGACGTTGTCATCGTTGATGGCGTACGTTCAGCAATGGGTAAAACCAAAAACGGTATGTTCCGCAATGTACGTGCCGACTCGATGTCTGCTGAGCTTGTCCGTGCCCTATTGGTACGTAACGAATTCGACCCGCATGAAGTTGAAGACGTAATCTGGGGCTGTGTGAACCAAACCCTAGAACAAGGTATGAACATTGCCCGTAATATCGCATTACTGGCAGACCTGCCGAAGACTGTTGCAGGTCAAACAGTGAACCGTCTTTGTGGTTCGTCTATGCAGGCGATTCACACTGCGGCTGCGCAAATTGCAACGAACCAGGGTGATATCTTCATCATTGGTGGTGTTGAGCACATGGGCCATGTCGGCATGATGCACGGCATCGACCTGAACCCTGAAGCATCTAAGCATTATGCCAAGGCGTCGAACATGATGGGCTTAACTGCTGAAATGTTGGGTCGTATGAACGGCATTAGCCGTGAAGAACAGGATGCGTTTGGTGTGGAATCACATCGCCGTGCCTGGGCTGCGACTGAAAATGGTCTATTCCAGAATGAGATCGTTGGCATTGAAGGTCATAATGCAGATGGCTACAAAATCTTGTGTGATATCGATGAAGTGATCCGTCCAGATGCGAACCTTGAATCGTTCAAATCTTTGCGTCCAGTCTTCGATCCGAAAGGCGGTACAGTAACTGCAGCGACTTCATCAGCCTTGTCTGATGGCGCTTCTGCAATGTTGTTGATGTCTGCTGAACGTGCGCAAGCTTTGGGGCTTAAGCCACGTGCCGTAATTCGCTCTATGGCGGTTGCAGGTTGTGATGCGGCGATCATGGGTTATGGCCCGGTTCCGGCAACGCAAAAAGCCTTGAAACGTGCTGGCCTGTCAATTGCTGATATTCAAACCTTTGAATTGAACGAAGCATTTGCTGCCCAAGGTCTGTCTGTTCTTAAAGGCTTAGGCATTTATGACAAACAGGACATCGTGAACCATAACGGTGGCGCGATTGCATTGGGTCACCCATTGGGTTGTTCTGGTGCGCGTATCACAACAACATTGTTGAACGTGATGGAACAGCAAGATACACAAATCGGTCTTGCGACGATGTGTATCGGTCTTGGTCAAGGTATTGCAACAGTGATCGAACGTGTTTAATTCTTAAATACTTCGACAAAAAGAAAACCCCGCTTTTGCGGGGTTTTTTTAACAAGTAGTGAATTCTTCATCACTAAATGCCTTAAAATTAGTTGGCCAAGGTGCTTTCAATTCACATAAAATCTTAAACTGAGATGGTGCTTCTTTATTAATTTTTTTGATTGAAATCTTAATTTGTTCATCATTCAAATAATTTCTAAGATTTTTTAAATCCTTACATAGATAATGAGGTAAATAACCCACTTTGGTATCTTCTTCTTTAAGAAGAATTGTAGCATCTGGATCAATATCATTAAACTTATCTATCTGATAATTCAGACCATCGTTAACCTTTAACTCAGCAAGCTTAACTTTTTCCTCATCTGTAAGATAATTAATACTACTTACAAAAAATTTAATACGATAAAAACCATCTTCATTCTTTGGAATATTTACAATCCTAAAATGATCTGTCTTTTTTTCACCGCCAGAAATAGCTAATAACTCTAAGTAATCTTTAGATTCTGCTGATAAACCTGACCACTCAAACATACTATCATGCTCAGGGCGACTTTCTGGGATTAGTCTATTTCTAAAAAAGCTAAACAAGCGTGGCGAAGTATAACTCTTCAAAGTATCTTGCATGCTTGGAAAAGAGGAAAACTTCTCATGATTCGATCCCTTAGTATATTTTAAAACATAATTAAGAGAATCATCTTGAGTCAGCTTTGCAACAGGATACCACATTCTAGTGCCTGTCGAATCTTGCCACATTACAAATACGCTTTTCATGATGACAATTACTCACTTACCCTAATCTATAAGTTGGAACTTAAAGCTAACAAATTTAATTTGTTACATTGAATTAATTTAAATGTAAAATCTTTGGCAACAGGAGACATTAACTCCTCTGGCACTCTAGATATTAATAGATGAATTTTATCATCATCTAACTCTCTTAATATTTTTAGCCAACTTTTTGCTGCTTCTCTTTCCATTAAAGCATACTCATTAAAAGCATCAAGTAGCTTTATACGACTGTTTGTTTCACGATTTAAGAACCAAGATTTAGCTTTAAGAACAAATTGAGAAACTTCTTGCCCTCTATCTTTTGTAGTAAGTCTTATATTTCTTATCTCATCACTAATGTTTCTAGCTAAACTGGCTCCATGGTCATAACTAGGGGCAAGATGTTTAATACCCTTTACTGTATTAATTGTGCCCCAATTTTCATTATGCCTATCTTGATTCGAGATTAAGGCATCAAACATTAGATAACCTACAAAAAATTCACTCGCAGTTTTAATTTCTTTAAGACTACTGAAACCAATAGGTTTATTAATAACCGTATTTACCATTATTTGGTAAACATCATCTACATATTGGATATTAGGATTATTATCATCTTCAGAGCTAATAAAAGTTTCAAGTAGTTCATTCCCTAACATGAGTTGTTCACCACGTTCAGAAATAAAATTCTTAGTAATAACTCCTCTTTTACCCTTGTATATGGCTAATTCATAGTGCGCATGAGGTAAACCTAATAAAGTTGCTAGCTCACAAGCTATTTTTTCTGCCCAATCTTCCCCTAATCGAATACCATTACTTGACTCAACACTCTTAAACAAAAACTCTTCACCATCAGAGGAATACCAAAATTTACTTTTTGTCCCCAGCGGTTCTAAAAGATCTGACTCCACATGAGAAATATCATAAATTTTGTAATCTTCTAATGCTTCTTCCATATTATCCCAATTTAAATTTTAAATTTAAGTTTTAGACATTCACTACGACATTAATTGTCGTAGTTTTTTGTTCATGAATATTTGTTTTAATCATATATGTAGATTTTAGAACTTAAAATAGAAATGTTATCCCTTTGTAATTTCAGTTGAATAATCAACCAATAAAATCCTATTTATTAATCACTTAAAATTTATAAGTGTATGATCAGGCCTCTTTTTCCTATTTCCTTAAAAGGGTTTATATGAACATGCTTAAAACAATGATCGCGACTGCAATCGTAGCGACTTCTGCATCTGCAATGGCAACTGAAGTTCAAGTTGCGCCAGCAACTATTGTAACTAAAACAACCCAAACTGTTGCCAAAGAAGCTGCTGCACCTGTACAAGCGAAAGTTGAAGCGACTCAAGCGACTGTTGCTGCAACTCAACAAGCGGCTGAAACTAAAGCTGAAGCAGTAAAAACAGAAGCGACGACTCAAGTAGAAACGGCTCAAGCTACAGCAGAACAACACGTTGAAGCTGCGAAAACTGAAGCAGTAGAAACCAAAGACGCGGCTGCTGAAAAAGCGGAAGTAAAAGCCGAGAAAAAAGGCTGGTTCTCTTGGTTTAAAAAAGCGGCTTAAGCTTTTTAAAGGAATAAAAAAAGATGTCAGCCTGACATCTTTTTTTGTTTTGGATGATTTAATTTATTTTCAGAAATTAAAAGACTTAATCTTATTTAAACCTTTTGCGCCAACATGGTGGCAAAGTGCTGTTTAATCCGCTGGCCCTGCTCATCGACACGATACAGCTCACCGATATCTTCATTGTATTTCACAATATTCCAGCCCTGATAATATCTTCGCAACTCTCCCGGCTGAAAAGCAAATGGAAAATCGGCTTGTGCCGGAATATCTGGCGTATCCATGGCACAGACAATCAGGTTATAGCCATCCGGCACGGTCGCCTGCTGCATCTGTGCAATGAGCGGTGGAATGGTTTTCGCCTCAAGGAACATCATCACCACGGTACAGTAGATAAAGTCATATTGGCCTGCAATGCTGGTATCCGTGTTGAGGTCGCGGCGCTGTACCTGCACATGATTAATCTGCTCGGTCTGCACAATCTGTCTTAAGGTTTGCAAACTGTTTTCGTTGACATCCCAGGCATCGACATGAAAGCCGTTCTGACTCAAATAAAGCGCATTACGCCCTGTACCACAGCCGACATCCAGCGCACGGCCACCTTTTAAATAGGGCATGGCGGCCAGCACTTCAGAATGGGTAGGATTCAACTGATATTTCTTGATGAAGTAATCCTCAGGCCGGCAGTAAAAACGCAGCTGGCATTCGACATCTTCACTGGCAGAGACAATTTTGTGCCAAGCCTCAGGCTCAATAAATGGCGGTTGCTGCTCTGGTGTAAACACATGCTCGGATTGCACTGCACCAGATTCTTCCAGCATGGCAAAATGCAGCTCACCTTTTAATACTGTCAATTTCGCCCAGGTACCCGCTTTGGTATTGTGCTGATTCTTGAAGCCCTGAGGAATACTCTGCTGGGTCCAGACTGGAAGTTCCTTATAACATCTCAACTGTTGCATAATTTTTTGCCCTCCATATCATCCATGCTCCGCCT